>JAJZJT010000067.1 GCA_021809995.1 Actinomycetes bacterium | reverse complement strand
CCCGTCGGGGCGGGACGCGTCGGCAGGCGGTGCCGGCGGCGCACCGGGCGCCGGCGCGCCCGGTGCGGACCGTGCACCACCGGCGGGCCGTCCGACGAGCGGCGTCCGCTGGAGCGGCCAGCGACCACAGGCCCGGCGCCCGAGCGGCGACCCGTTCCGTGACAGACTCGACGAGCCGGGCGCGGGCGCGGGCCGTCACCTGCGACCCGTGGGCGATCGACCGAGCGAGGAGGGACCCGATGAGCCGGGTGCAGGTGGTCACCGATAGCGCCAGCGACCTGAGCCTCGAGCTGGCGCGGGCCAACTCGGTCGTCGTCGTGCCGCTCACGGTCCGCTTCGGACCGGAGGAGCTGAGCAGCTGGCCCGACCTTTTGCCCGGTGACTTCTGGGCCCGCTGCAAGGCGAGCCCCACCCTCCCCGAGACGGCGGCACCCTCGCCGGGGGCGTTCGCCGAGGTCTACCGCAAGGCCGCCGCGGACGGCTGCGACGGGGTGGTGTGCATCACGCTCTCCTCGGACATGTCGGCGACCCACCAGGCCGCCCAAGCCGGGGCCCAGGACAGCCCCGTGCCCGTGCGCGTCGTCGACTCGCGCTCGGTCACCATGGGCGAGGGCCTGATCGTGCTCGAGGCAGCCGAGGCGGCGGCGTCCGGCGCCGACGTCGACACGGTCGCCCGCCGCGCCGAGGCGTGCATCCCCCGGACGAGCGTCTACGGCGTGGTCGACACGCTCGAGCACCTCGAGAAGGGCGGCCGGATCGGCGGCGCCCGGGTGCTCCTCGGCTCACTGCTCTCCATCAAACCAGTCGTCCAGGTCCGCGACGGGGTCGTCGGCGAGGAGTCCAAGCAGCGGACCCGCGCCCGTTCGCTCCGCTACCTCGCGGACAAGGTGCACACCACGGCGAACCTCGAGCGCCTGGCCGTGGTCGACGGCGCGGCCGAGGACCTCGACACGTTCCTCGCCATGCTGGGCGAGGCCGTCCCGGTCCCGCCGACCGTCGTCGACCTCGGCCCCGTGGTGGGGACGCACACCGGGCCCGGCACCATCGGCGTCTGCATGCTGCGGCGCGCCTGACCAGGCCGGCGGGGCATGCGGCTAGCCTGACCCCATGAGCGACGATCTCGACGGCTCCCCGGGGGAACCTCCAGCCGCCCCTCCTCCGCCCCCCGCCGGGGTCAGCGAGCGTCCCGGCTCCGGCAGCCCAGGGCCCGTCTCCGGGGGACCCGATCTCGCCGCTCGGGCCGCTGACGCGGTCGAGTCGGTGGTGGCACTCGTGCGGGACCGCACGGTGCGACCGGTCACGCTGGCCGCGCGGGCGGTCGTCTTCGGCGTGGTGGTGGCGGCAGGGTCCCTCGTGCTCACCGTGCTGCTGTCAGTGGCGCTCGTGCGGATCCTGACCGTCTACGCGTTCGCCGGGCGGGTGTGGGCATCCGACCTGCTGGTCGGGGCGGTGTTCGTCGCCGCCGGGCTCGCCGCGTGGTCGCGGCGCTCGCCGAGGCGCACGGCGGGAGCGTCGCGATGAGCGAGCACCGTCGCCTCGTCATCGTGGGATCCGGACCGGCGGGCCTCACGGCCGCCATCTACACGGCGCGCGCCCAGCTCGAGCCGCTGGTCATCGAGGGCGAGCCGTCCTCGACCAGCGACCAGCCTGGTGGACAGCTCATGCTCACCACCGAGGTCGAGAACTTTCCCGGCTTCGTAGACGGGGTCATGGGCCCCGAACTGATGGCTGCCTTTCGCGGCCAAGCCCAGCGCTTCGGCGCCGAGCTGCGCACTGCCAAGGTGACCAAGGTCGACTTCGCCGAACGCCCCTTCCGGCTGTGGGTGGCCGGCGACCACGCTGGCGAGCCCGACGTGACGGCGGACGCCGTGATCATCGCGACGGGCGCGCAGTCGCTCATGCTCGGCCTGCCCAATGAGTCCCGCCTGCTCGGCTACGGGGTCTCCACGTGCGCCACGTGCGATGGCTTCTTCTTTCGGGGCAAGGACATCGCCGTCGTCGGCGGCGGGGACTCGGCGCTCGAGGAGGCGCTCTTTCTCACCAAGTTCGCCGACTCGGTGACGATCATCCACCGGCGCGGCGAGCTGCGCGCCTCGAAGGTCATGCAGCAGCGCGCCTTCGCCAACCCCAAGGTCACGTTCCGGTGGAACGCCCTCGTGGTCGACGTCGAGGGAGACACGACGGTCACCGGCGTGACCGTGCGCGACGTCGCAACTGGCGAGGAGTCCTCGCTGCCACTGAGCGGGCTCTTCGTCGCCATCGGCCACACACCCAGCACCGGGCTCTTCGCCGGACAGGTCGAGCTGCGGGACAACGGCTACGTGCGGACCTTCGACGGGACGAGGACGAGCGTCGAGGGCGTCTTCGCCTGCGGGGACGTCCAGGACGACGTCTACCGCCAGGCGATCACCGCTGCCGGCTCGGGCTGCCAGGCCGCCATCGACGCCGAGCGGTGGCTCGAGGCGAGCCACGGGCCGGGTTGACGCCGGACCGCCTGGTCCGGGGCAGCGCGCGAGGCGGGAATGGAGGGCCGGACGGCCGGGTTGACCACTCGGAGCCGGACGGCGACGGGCCGACGTGGCTGCAAAGGAGCGCCAAGCGATGAGCCAGACGATCACGACCCTGAGCGACGCTAGCTTTGACGAGCATGTCAAGGCGTCGGATGTCCCCGTCCTGGTGGACTTCTGGGCTGAGTGGTGCGGCCCGTGCAAGATGATCGCGCCCATCCTCGAGGAGATCGCCGAGGAGCAGGCGGGCAAGTTGCAGGTGGCCAAGCTCAACATCGACGACAACCTCGACGTCACGCGCCGCTTCGAGGTCATGAGCATCCCGACGCTGATCCTGTTCAAGGACGGCGAGCCCGTCGCCCGGCTGGTCGGCGCCAAGGGCAAGGGACACCTCCTCCAGGAGCTCGCACCGCACCTGTGAGCCCGCAGGGCCGGCTCCGTGCCAGCCCGGTTGAGGACCGGCACGGTGGGTGGCGCTCATGACCGATGCGATCCGGCTCGCCCCCGGCGACGCCGGACCGGCGGTGGCTGACGTCCAGCGGCGCCTCGCCGCCCTGGGCATCTCGAACGTTCCCGACGAGCCCGGGTGGTACGGGGACGGCACCCGGACGGCCGTCGAGGCCTTCCAGCACCGGCGAGGCCTGCGGGTCGACGGAGTGTGCGGGCCGCAGACCTGGGCCGCCCTGGTGGAGGCCGGCTGGTCACTGGGCGACCGTCTCCTCTACCGGCGCACGCCCATGCTGCGCGGCGACGACGTCGCCGAGCTCCAGCAACGCCTGAGCGCCCTCGGTTTCGACACGGGTCGGGTCGACGGCATCTTCGGCGACCTGACGCTCGCCGGCCTGGCCGAGTTCCAGCGCAACGTAGGCCTGCCCGACGACGGCATCGCCGGCCGGTCCACGATCACCGAGCTCCTGCGCTTCGGCAGCCGGCACGGCACCTCCGAGCTCGTGTCGGCCGTGCGCGACCGCGAGCAGCTCCGCCGGGCGCCTCGGACGCTCGCCGGGCGGCGCGTGGCCATCGGCGAGGAGGGCGGCCTCGGGGCGGCGCTCGCCGCCCTCCGGCGCATTCTCGTCCGCGAGCGGGCCGACGTCGTCGCCCTCCACGACCCCGACGAGTCCCGCCAGGCCGCCGAGGCCAACGCGGCCGACGCCGAGGTGTACCTCTGCCTCCGCCTCGATCCGGCTGCACAGCGGTGCACCAGCTCCTACTACGCCGGCTTCCGCTACACCTCGGCGGGCGGGCGCAAGCTCGCCGAGCTGATTCAGGCGACCGTGCCCACCGCGCTCGCGCTCGCCGACGGTGGTGCTCGCGGCATGTCCCTCACCGTGCTGCGGGAGACGCGTATGCCCGCTGTCATCTGCGAGATCGGTCCCTCCGCCGTCGTCGTCGAGCACGCCTCGTTGCTCGCGCAGGCCATCGCCGACGCCTTGGTCGCCTGGGTCCGCACGACCTGGGAGTGACCACCGGGACCACACGGGATGTCCGGCTCGACCATCCCGGTCCCACCTTCAGGTCGAGGTCGAGGAACGCCCGTCGTCCACAACCTCATGCACAGGTTGTGGACGAACGTCTAGTGACGGTTGAGGGAACAAATACACACTCTCCGTAGTAGAATTGGAGAGTACGTCGAGATTATGTCGCCTTGCACCACTCAGCGTGGTAACTCATCGGTGGCACCGGCAAGCTCCTGTGGACCAACCATCAGCCGGTAGATCCGCTCGAGGTCCTCGAGCGTGGCGAACTCGACGACGACCCGACCCCGCTTCGCCGTGAGGTCGACGGTGACGCGAGTGTTGAGGTGTGTCGAGAGAAGCTCCTCCAGCTCGAGGATCCCCGGAGGTGGGAGCTGTCGGGTCGGCCGGTCGTTGGCCGTCGGGGGTCGCTCCGTGGGGCCGCTGGCCGCCCTCGCCGTCGCCCCCCCGCTACCCTGCTCGGCGTCGCCGCCCACCCGTGCTCGGACGAGCTGTTCCACGTCGCGGACCGTCAGCTCGTCGGCGACCACCTGCTTGGCCAGCGCCTCTTGGAAGGTTCGGTCCGGCGTTCCGAGGATGGCCCGGGCGTGACCGGGCGTGAGCTGCCCGTCGGCAAGCAACCGCTGGACGGTCGCCGGAAGCTGCAGGAGCCGCAGCATGTTCGAGACGGCGGCCCGGCTCTTGCCCACCCGCGTCGCCACCTGCTCGTGCGTGTAGCCGAACTCCTCGATGAGCTGCTGGTACGCGGCTGCCTCCTCGAGCGCGTTCAGGTCCTGACGATGGAGGTTCTCGACAAGGGCGCGCTCGAGGCTCGCAACGTCCGAGCTGGTCTGGACCAGAGCGGGGATCGTTTGCAGTCCCGCCCGGCGCGCCGCCCGCCACCGTCGCTCGCCGGCAATGAGCTCGTACTCGTCAGGGCGCGCCGCGTCCGCCACCCGGACGAGCACCGGCTGGAGAACCCCGAGCTCCTTGATGGAGGCGGCCAGCGACACCAGCGACTCCTCATCGAAGTGCGACCGGGGCTGGAGGGGGTTGGGGGAGATGTTGGCGATCGGGACCTCACGCAACGCCGAGGCGCGCTCCCCCATCGCCTCGGTGGGAATGAGCGCCCCGAGGCCTCGACCCAACCCGCTACGCCGTGCCACCACTGACCTCCTTTGCCAACTCCCGATAGGCGATCGCGCCCCGTGACGACGGGTCGAACGCGGTGATCGGCTGGCCGAACGACGGTGCCTCCGACAGTCGCACGGTACGGGGGATCACGTTCCGGCACACCTTGCCGCCGAAGTGCTGGCGAACCTCGGCCGCCACCTGGTCCGCGAGCTTCGTCCGTGCGTCGTACATGGTCAGGACGATCGTCGACACCTCCAGCCGAGGATTGAGGTTCGACGCCACCAGGTGGACGTTCCGAGTGAGCTGGCTCAGACCCTCGAGGGCGTAGTACTCGCACTGGATCGGGACGAGGACCTCATGCGCAGCCGCCAGCGCGTTCACCGTGATGAGCCCGAGCGACGGCGGGCAGTCGATGAGGACGTAGTCGAAGTCGTCCAGCACGGGCTCGAGGGCTCGGCGGAGCTTGAGCTCGCGGCTGAACGCCGGGACGAGCTCGATCTCGGCTCCCGCGAGGTCGATCGTGGCCGGTGCGACGAAGAGGTTCTTGAGGCTCGTCGGCTCGATGCAGTCCTCGAGCGAGCTCTCACGCATGATGACGTCGTACATCGACAGCTCGAAGTTACGGGCATCGATGCCGAGCCCGGTGGTGGCGTTGCCCTGCGGGTCGAGGTCGATGACCAGCACGCGGTAGCCGAGCTCGGCCAGTGCCGCCCCGAGGTTCACCGAGGTCGTCGTCTTTCCCACACCACCCTTCTGGTTGGCGACGGCAAGAACACGAGGGAGTGGCCTCGCCGCTGGAGTCGACCGCTCCGGCGCCCCGTCGACCTCTGGCCCGGCAGCCGGGGGCTCTGCCCGCTCCGCGCTGTCACCGGGGACCGAAGGTCCATCGGGTCCACCCGGTCCGTCGGGTAGTTCCGTCGTCGTCGACGGAGCCTCCTCAGCCAGCACTTCGACCCCGACCGCGTCGGTACCTGCGACGGCACCTGGCTGTGCTTGCCTGTCGCGGCTCACCGCTTCGGCATCGGGAGCCGCCTCGCCGTCGTCAACGACCCGCGTCCCGACGGTGCCGGCCTCTACCGCCGACGAGTGGTCGGCCTCCAGGTCTGCTGCAGGAACCGGCGCCGAGACAACGGTGAAGGCCGGGGGAGGGGTGAGCGAGACGGCGGCGTCGCCGGACCCTTCGGCGAGCTCGTCATCGGCGGTGCCGACGGTCTGAGACGACTTGAGGGAACGGTCGTCTCCACGTCCCTTCCAGCGACCGCGCATGCACAGCTCCTTCGAGTGCGGGAACGGGCACATCCTTACCGGCACGGCCACGCCGGTCAAGCACCGCGCCTGTCCTTGTTCCACGTGGAACAGCCGGGCAGCAGGTCCGGATCGTCCCCGGCAACGGCTCCTGGCCGCTGGGGAACGGCGCACGCCGTTCTTGCCCGCCGTACCCGCGACACCCGTGCGCTCCCGACCTGGTCCGAGGCCGACGCAGGCCCCCACGAGGGGGCCACCTGCCGAGCCTTACCGTAGCGCATCCACACAGACGAGACCCCATCCGGAAGCTCAGCCTGAGCGCCTCAGACCGGGCCCGCGATGCCGGAACCCGGGCTGGTCGCCGCCACATGCCAGCTGAGACGACAGGCGTCCGCCGATCGGGCCGGTCAACGCTGCCTGACACCGTTCGCGCATCCGGCTGTGGGTGCGCCACCCACCCTGGTGCGCCCCTCTCGCGCCACGACCTCGACCAGAGGTTTCACGTGGAACAACGTGTGCACCGGTCGGCCGGCGACACGGGCCAGCACGCCGGCCGTTCCGGCGCATCCCACGGGAAGCTCGGTGTCGGCACCGCGAGCACACTCGGTTGCGTCGTCCCCTGTGGTCAGACTCGAGTCGCCGACCGCCACATGCTGTCTCGGCGTGAGCGGAGCAGGACATCGTCCCACCCACCTGACAATCGCCCCAGCGTCCGGTGGGTAGGACGGTAAGGACGCCGGTCGTCGACCCCGCCCGGGTGCACCCGGCGCCCCACCACGCCGCGTTCACCACGGCACGTGCGAGCAGCCGTCCGTGCCTGCCTGCGGAGCACACCGCAGCACTGCCACGGTGGTAGCGATGGTCTACGACCGCCATCCCAACGTGCACCGCTCACGATGGGCCGTCGTACGAACCCGCTCAGGGATGTAGAGACCGCCACCTCGACGTCGTGCTGGGTCGAACGTGCCGAACAACCGCTCAGAAGAGCGGCCGCTTCGCGGGGACACCGGTCCGCCGTGCAAACCGCTCGGTGCATGTCGTCCGCTGGATGAGCACCTGGTAACCGAAGCGATCGTCCACGCGAACAGCGCGCAGCGGCTCGAGGCCAAGCTCCGCACAGCCCGCTACTGGCCAGCGCCGACGGTCGACATCCGTCGGCGGCTCCGACACCACCAGCAACCCGCCAACCCGGAGGAACGGTGCGGCGCACTCTGCGGTCACCGCCGGCTTGCCGAAGGACCGCGCCGTCACCACGTCGCACGCTCCCCGCCACGCCCTCTCGTGCCCAACCACTTCGGCACGCTCGTGGACGACGGTCACCCGACCTCCGGTCCCGGTGGTGTCGACAACCGATTGCAAGCGCTCCGCCCGTCGCTCCTGGGCCTCCACGAGGACGAACCGGGTCGTCGACCACCACTCGATGAGCACCAGTGCAGGGAGGCCTCCGCCCGAGCCGAGGTCGACGACAACCGCCGGTCTCCCCTCGCCGACGTCGTCCACGGCCGCCGCGAACCCGAGCGCGTGGGCAATCTGGTCGTCGAGGGGAGCGTCACCGATGAAACCAGCGCGCCAGCCGACCTCGAACGCCTGGCGCACGGCGGGCGATTCGTGCCAGCCCGTGATCCCGGTGATGGTGCCCGTCACGTCGGGGGATTCGGGCACCGCCGTGGATCAGCGTGCCGGTTCGATCACGATGTACCGGTGGGGCTCGACACCCTCCGAGCGCGTCCTGACGCCCTCGAGTGCGTTGACCGTGTCGTGGACGACCTTGCGGTCGGCCGGGCTCATCGGCTCCAAGGCCCGCTCCTCGCCCGAGGCGACGACCTCCTCGACGATCCCCGTGGTGAACCGCTGCAGTGCCGCCGTGCGCTTCTCGCGGTAGCCGGCGATATCCACCAGGATCCGGTCGGTGCGGGCCTCCGACTGCCGCTGCACGAACGTCCGGGTGAGGTCCTGGACAGCTGCCAGGGTGGCGCCGCGTGGACCGACGAGCAGCCCGAGGTTCTCCCCGTGGGCCCGCACCTCGACCGTTTCGTCGTCGAGCACGTGCACGTCGAGCGAGGCCTCGTACCCGAAGGCGTCGAACAAGCCCGAAAGAAACGTCCGGGCTGCGTCGCCCTGCTGCTCGAGGGTCAACGATGCTTCTGTCATCTCTCCACCCTTCTGTGGTCCTCCATCGTCGGCGACCGCCGCGGTCGCGGGCGATGCGTCCTTCTCGGCGCGTCCATGGTCCTGTTCGGACTGGCGGGAACGCCCGTTCCCCGAGCCACCCTGGCCCGAACCCGACCGCCCACGGCCGCTCCGACCGTTCCTCGCGGGGGCGCCAGCACCCGCCGAGCCGTTGGCCGACGCCTCGCTGTCACCCGCCGAGCCGTTCGGCCGAGCTGAGGCCACCGTCGTCGAGCGCTGCTCCTCGCTGCCGCCACTCGGTCGACGCTCACCTCGTCCCCGCCCAGTGCTGCGACCGCGGCGTTGCCGGGCACCGCGCTTGGGTGGGGGAGCCGTAGGCCGCACTCGGGCTTGCACCCGCGCCTCGCCTCGCATCCGACCGAACAACCCCGGACGCGGCTCGCTGAGCACGACGAACTCCGCGTCGTCCTCCGCCACGCCCAAGAGGTCCAGCACTGCTTCCTTCGCCTCCGTCAGCGACCGACCACTCGCCTCCACCCACTCCACTGGCTATCGCGTCCTTCGTGCTCGCTTGTCCTTGGCGCGCGGATGCGCCGTTCCGTCGGACTTCTCCGGCGTCTGGCTCGCCCCTGGCTTCCGCTGCGTCCCAGCCCTGCCAGGTTGCGCCGTCGGCTTCGGCGCGGACTTCCCCGCGCCATTGGCCGCCACCGGCTTCCCGCTGTCCGCCGCTGCCGCCACCGGCTTCCCGCCACGCGGACCGGTTGGGGCGCCGGGCTTCGCTTTCGTTGGCGGTCGGGCCGGTGGGCGTCGCTTCGGCTCCCCGCCAGCGGCGGGAACGACCGACGCGGCGGCCGGGATGGTCGCCGCGGCCGGCGCCCCGGGGATCACGCCCCGCCGATAGAGGATCTCCTGTGTGAGGATCCGTACCGCGCTGGAGAAGACGAAGTACACATTGATGATCGCAGCGATATTGATATAAATAAATCCAAAAATGAGCGGCATGTACTTCTGCAATGCCGCCGCTTGTGGATTGGCCTGTGCTGCTTGCGGATTGCGCGAGTTCATCCGCGACATCTGCAAGTACTGCAGTCCCACCGAGGCCAACACGAGGGCCAAGTAGGGAATGGCCAGCCAGATCGAGCTGTGGTGTCCGAACAGCGTCTTCGCCCAGTCCATCCCGAACGCGTTGAGATGCCCGTGAGCAGCTACGATGTCCTTGTACATCTTGGACGTCGAGCTGAGGTACCGAGGGGCGGCGATCACCTTCGTCGGGATGTGGACGACCTGGCCGTTGATCCGCTCATGGGTGATCGTCACGGTGTTGGTGATGCCACGCACCACTTCGTACAAGACGATGAAGGCCGGCATCTGGAGGAGCATCGGCAGACAGCCGGAAGCTGGGTTTACATTATGCTCCCGGTACAGCTTCATCATCTCTTCATTGAGCTGTACCCGATTCTCGGCGCCCTTGTACTTTTGCTGCAGCTTCTTCATCTCGGGGCCGAGCGCCTGCATGGCCGCCATGTTCTTGGTCCCCTTGACCGTGAGCGGCGTGAGCACCGCCATGATCACCAGGGTGAGCAGGGCGACGTCGACGGGATAGTTAGGGACCAGCGAGTAGAAGAACGCCAGGACGTCGGCGACGAAGCGCAGGAACGGCTGGAAGATGCGGCCGATGTCGCGGAACAGCGAGCTCACCGTGGGCTCCGATCAGGGACGGGGTCGAACCCGCGGCCACCCCACGGATGGCAGCGGGAGATGCGGCGGACGGCGAGCCACCCGCCCGAGGTGAGCCCGTAACGCTCGATCGCCTCGACGGCGTAGCTCGAGCACGTCGGTAGGTACCGGCAGCTCGTCGGCCGGCCGTGCCGGGCGAGCTGGTAGAGACGGATCGCCTGCAGGGCCAGACCGGCCGGCCCCCGCCGGGCCCTCGACGGCTCGCCGCCGATCGGTTCCTTCTCGACGGTCACGACGGCCCCCGCCCCGCTCACCGCGCCGACCCGTTCGCGTCAGGGCCGACGGCTCGCTCGACCGCTCGCCGCAGTGATCCCCGGAGCGCCTCGAAGGGCGCGGTGCGGGCCTCCGGGCTCGCGCCGACGAGGTAGCAACCGGGGCGAAGGACCAGGTCACCCTGTGTGAGCACGGCGCGCAGACGCCGGCGGACCCGGTTGCGCTCCACGGCGCCACCGACCACGCGACCCACCGCGTAGGAGACGAGGACCTCCGAGCCGCCGTCCACGTGCTCCACGTACCGAACCGTCACCGGACCTGACCTTCCTCGCCGCTTCGTGCGGCGGAGCGCCTCGAACGTCCGCCGCGACGTCACCGGCCCCGTGGGGCGACTTCTCGACGCGACCACGCGCCGCTCATGCCGAGAGCCGCTGGCGACCCTTCAGGCGACGAGCCCGGATGATGGCACGGCCCGACTTCGTCGACATCCGCTTGCGGAAACCGTGCGTCTTCGCACGCTTGCGCACGTTGGGCTGGTAGGTCCGCTTCACCGTTCTCGATCTTCCTTCCTCGGCCGCCGTCGCCGTCCCCGGCAGCCGGCGGAGCCTGCTCGCGTCGCCCTCCGCTCGACGGCGGACGTCCGACCAGCCCAGCGCGACGGGTCGGCCACCCCGCGGCGGCGCGAGCGGCCATGTTAGGCGCGATCACCCTTGTGCACCTAGTCGGGCCGGCTCTCTGGCCCGGGCCGGTCCCCGGCGCCGCCCCCGGGGTGGGGTGTACCGTGCGTGGACTGGCAGCGGTCGGGCGCGGCGGACCTCCGGCTGGTGCAGCCGGCGGTCAGTGGCCGTCAGAGGGAGGACCCGGGCCCATGTGCTCGCCGACGACGGAGCTGCCGAGCAGTACGAGCCAGGTGGCGCGCCATCGTGCCCGGGGTTAGACCCGATCGTCTCCACGGATCATCCACAGTTGTGGACGTCCCTGTGGATCAACTGAGTGCACCAGGGGCGGAGGCCCACGTGAACGACACCGAGGGGTTGTGGAAGCTGTGCTCCGAAGCCCTGCGCGAACAGGTCTCGGAGTCGAGCTGGCAGGCCTACCTGTCGGGGATCTCGCTGCTGACCTTCGCCGAGAACGAGCTCGTCCTCGGCGTCCCGAACTCGCTGGTGCGTGAGCGGGTCGAGTCGCGCTTCCTCGGGCTCATCGAGGACACCGTGGTCGCCACCGTCGGCCGTCCCGTCGCCGTCCGGCTCGACGTGCTCCCCGTCGAGCTCGCTCCCGAGCCGCTCCCCCCCGAGCCGCCCGCGGTCCGCGCACCGGCGA
>JAJZJT010000066.1 GCA_021809995.1 Actinomycetes bacterium | reverse complement strand
TCAGGGGGCTCGCCGAGTCGAAGCGCGTGCACGCCACCGCCACCGTCTCGAAGACGTCGAGGGCGCGCCCCACCGCCTCGACGACGGCGACGTCGGCAGTCCCGGCGGCGGACCCGGCGGCGGACCCGGCGGCGGACCCGGCGGCGGACCTTCCTCGAGGCTCGCCGTCGCGTTGCAGCCCGGCGTACCGACACGCTGCCCTCCCTGAGCGCCCGATCGCCCGCACCGTGACGGTGGAGGCCATGGCCCGGACACGGCCGACGACCACACCGTCGGTGACCTCCACCGACCGCGGCCCGTCGGCGATGGGCGGCACCGGGCGATCGGTCTCGCTGGCCGGGTCGCCGGTCCCCTCGAGTGGGACGTCGGTCTCCGCGGGCGAAGCCGCGACGGTCGGTGCACCGGCCAGGGCCGTGGCAGCAGGCGGTGCCGGACTGCCGGCGGGAGGGGGAGCGGGAGCGGGCACAGCCGACCTCAGGGAACGCCCGAGGCACCCGTGGTCGCGTGCACGACGGGGGCGGCCGGACGGGGTGTCGGCGCGGCGGGGACGGCCACCGGGGTCGGCGCCGAAGCAGAGGAAACCGGAGCAGAGGAAGCCGGGGCCGTGGCCGGGGCTGGGGCGGCCGCGGGAGCGGAGGCCAGGGCCGAGAGCTGGCCCTCGAGACCGGCGAGCTCGGACTCGAGCAGCGACACCTGTGCCTCGGCCCGGGTCACCCGTGGGGGCACCGTCGTCGTGGTCGTCGAGACAGGGACGGGGGCCACCGGCACGGCGGCCGTGCGGGCGGCAAGCGCCACCGTCGGTCCGGGCGCAGCCCAGGCCAGGCTCAGTCCCGTGACCCCGGCGGTGGCCGCGGTGACGACCACAGCCGGGACGACACGGCGCGGGCGGCTCGTCGGTTCAGTCATCGCCGCCCTTCGAGGTGCTCGTCCCCGTCTTGTCGGTATGGTCGCCGCCGCTGTCGTCCCCCGCCTTCGTCCCACTCGCGCCGGTCGTGGCGTGCACCGTGGGTGCCGGCACGGTGGCGGGCGGACCGGTGGTCGTCGTGACCTGGGGGACCGCCTGGGCTGCGGCCTGGGCTGCGGCCTGTGCAGCCTGTCGTGCCTTGGTCGCGGCGATCTGACGCTGGGTCGCGGCGATCTCCGACTCCAGCTTCCGGGCCTGCTGGTCGAGGGCGGCGACGGGGTCGGTCGTCGTCGTGGACGGCACGACCGTGGCCGGGGGTGCGGTGGCAGCCGTGACGGACGCCGTGTTCTGCCCAGCCAGTGCGTGGCCCGTCGCCCCGACGCCGGCGAGCGCCGCCCCCGCTGCTGCCGCCCCGATCAGCCATCCGTGACGCTGGACCATCGCTGCCTCCCAAACCGTCGCTCACGTGCGTGCACGGGCAGTGTCGGCAGCCGAGGTGAGCCGGAGCTAAGCCCGACGTGAGAGTTCTCTCACCCAGTCGTCGTCACGGACGACGAGCCCCGCATGTCACGGCAGAGCCCCCCGGTTGGCCTGGGCAGGTCCGCCCCGGCCGAGCCGACGCGCCACGGCGGACGGGCGTCAGGGCCGGGTCCCGCTCGCAGCCTGGCGGCCGGCACGAATCTTATGACATGCTTTCTGTCAGAACATGTCCGAGGGGACGCGGTTCGAGGAGGTCCTGGGGTGACGACGGATCAGGCGGTTCGGTTGGTGTCCGACATGCGTGGCGTCCGCTACGGCGAGGTGCTCGCCGTCCGCCCGGGGCTCGACGGCGGGCTCGAGGCCGAGGTGTACGGCACTCAGCTGCTCAACGACTGCCCGCAGGACCGCTGGGACGCCCTCGACCCCGGAGCCATCGCCGCCGAGCTCGGTGCCGTCTTCATCAAGTTGAACGGCCCGCGCTTCTGGGTGCTCGACGGGCTGGGCGCCAAGGTGGCGGTCGTCGAGCCGGTCGTGCGCACCTTCTCGGGGCTCGAGATGCGGCGGATCGCCGTGGTGCGGCTCGGTGACGACCCTGCCAGCACCCCCTACCAGCTCCGCACCGTCGAGCGCGGCGCCGTGTTCTTCTTCGACGCCGGCAAGCCCATCTACGAGCTCGTCGACCCCGACGGCACCGCGTACGTCATGCAGTCGTACTGCGTCGGCGTCGATCCCGCGCTCACCGAAGCGGACCTCCCCGGTCTCGCGAGCCGCCTGGCGACACCCTCGGGCTGGTCGTTCCGGACCCGCCTCCTCGACGAGGAGCTGGTGGTCGACACCCGTGACCGACCAGCGACGGTCGTCCAGGACGAGCTCGAGAACACCTACACGCTGCCCGGTTGACGCGGCGAGCGACCCTCGGGCGGCTCACCGGCGCCGGGCGGCCGGTCGAGCGGCCTGGCCCGCGTGCGCACCCGGGCCGGGTACCCGTCCTGCCCCGGGGTCTCGTAGTCGAAGACGACCGGGGCGCCCGCGGCGAGCGTCCGGTACCCGGGCCGGTCCACCTGCGAGACGTGGCACCACACGCGAGTGCCGTCGGGCGCGCGCAGCACTCCCCACCCGTCGACGTCGTCCCACGACTCGACCATCCCGGTGACCGGGCCGTGGCGCATCCGCATGCTCACCACGGTATGCCGCTACGCCTCGGGCACGACGAAGGGCCTCATCGAGATCGTTGGTGCACGAGCTCGACTTGATGACCGTGCGTCGAGCACCCAGCAAGAGGCGGGGGACGCCATGGCCGCCAGCCGCCAGGTGACACCGGCCTCGTAGCCGACGGGTCGAGCACCGTCCAGCCGTCGCACGCGATGGTCGCGTCCCGCTCCTCGGTTCCCGAAGACACCAGCAAAACGACACCGACCGCCTCGTTGTGGCGAGCCGGCACCTCGACACGACCCGTAGCAGCCTCGTCACCGCCGGCCAATCACCGTCCCGCCATCTGGACCGCTCGGACCTGGCTGCCGACATCGGCCGGGGCCGCGCCGCCGGGTCGTCGTACTCGCCGGGCCGCCGTCGTAGCGTTGGCTGCACGATGGACGGCACGATCGAGCGCCCGGGGTGGCTCGACCACCTGACCGACGGCGACCGGCAGCTGTTGCGGCAGGTCGCACCGGCAGCCGGTGCCGAGCCAGCCGCGCTCGGCGAGGGTGAGGCGCTGGCCCGGGTCCTCGCCCACCCTGCGACCTTCGACGCCGTCTTCGGCAGCGCTCGCTCCCACGCACCGCCGTCCGCGTCCCCGTTCCTCGTGTTCGCCGTGGCCGTCCACCGCGGCTGGGCCGAGCTGCGCGGCACCCACCACGTCGACGAGTGGGTCGGGCCGCGCCAGCGCCTCCCCGTGCTCGGGGGCGACGACCTGCGCGAGTTCCTCGGCTCCGACGCCCGCCGGTTCTTCCTCGTCGAGCTGCTCGCCTCCTACACCAGGGTGGCCAGCGGCAGCACGTGGGTGCAGACCCGCCGAGGCTGGCGGCGGCGGCGGTTCAGCGAGCTCGATCCCGTGCGACTGGCCTCGCTGCTCGAGGTGGTCCCGGCGGCGGAGCGCCCCGGCGTCTACCGCCGCCTCGGCGACCTCGCGCTCTTCCTCACCGGCGTCTTCCCCGACCATACCGAGCTCGCCGGTCTCGGCCCGGGTGCCCAGGGCCGGCTGCTGCGCATCGCCGGGATGTCCGACGGCGGACCCGGCCCGGCCGACGTGCCGACGGACGCGGTGGCCCTGCTCGAGCAGCTCGGCGAGCGCTGGTACCGGGTGGCCGTACAGACCGTTCCCGCCCCGCTGACCGGCTCGGTGCAGGTGGTGGCAGACGTCGCCGAGCGCTTCGGGCTCGCCCGCCGCTCGCTCAACTACCTGACCGACCGCTACCTGTTCACCCGGCGAGGGGGCTTCTTCGGCGGCACCCCTGCGTGAGGCCCGTCGACCGCCCGGGGGTTGCGCTGTCGGCCCTGGCGGCACCGGTGGGACGATCGGCCCTGGCGGCACCGGCGCCGCGGCAGGACGGTGGTCGTGCCGGAGGAGGTGCCACGGGGAACGAGCAGGTTCGCAACCGTCCTCGGCGCTGCAGCCGGTGTCGTCGGCGTCCGCGCCGTGCGGCAGTTCCGCCGCCGAGCGACGAAGCGCACGCGTCGGGCCACCGGCACCTCCTGCTGACGAACGACGTCCGCAAGGAGCACGCGCCACCGCCCGTCCGGGAGCGCCCGTTCGCCACGCGCGGCCATGGGCTCCGACACCCCTCCGGGGGGGGTGAGCGCTGGCACGGGGCGCCCGCCGCAGCGGCCCTGGGCCCGCTCCAGGTCGAGGCAGGCGTCCGGCTGATCGAGGCAGACGGGCCCGCCTCGGCCGAGGTCGGCTCCTCGACGTCGAAGCGGCCCGTGCCAGCTTCGTCCTCGAGGAGACGGTCGGTGAGGATGCACTCCGCGGCGCGGACGTGGCGCGGGACCTCGGCCGGGACGACATCGAGCCGATGGAAGGCAGTGGAGGAAGGGGCGGGAGCCGATCGGGACAGCAGCGTCACCTTCGCGGCGCCGGCTCTCGGCGCAGCCTGGGCGACGAACCCGGAGGCCAAGTGCCCACGACGTGGTGCCTGCGCCCGCCGATCGGCCGAAGCGATCTGCCCCACGAAGTGGGCGCTTCGACACGGCACCACCACGTGACCGCACTGCGAAGCGACCCGGGATCGGTCCGAGGTTCGGGATCGCCTGGTGTCCTCGGTCAGGTCGCCAGGCCGCCAAGGAACCGTTCGCCGACGTAGCGGAGCTCGGCAGCGGTCACCGATGCCATGGCAGCGTCCCCTGCTGCGAGCCAGGAGCGGGTGCGAGCAGCGTTCCGGACGAGGACGTGCTCGGCCGCGGCGGCGACGAGCCGCTGCAGGGTCGGGGGTGCACCGGCGATCGCTCGCGTGATGTCGCCTTGGCCGTTTCGGTCGAGGAGCAGCCGGTAGATGTCCCAGGCGTCGCCGGCGCGCTTGTCCCGCCCTCGGGATGCGCTGCGGTCCCCGATGGCGTGCAGCTTCATGGCCACGAGGGCGGCGGAGCTTGCCACCGGAGCGGTCGCTCGGGCCCGGTGTGCCGTGAGGGTGAGCGGTGTCGCCGTGTCGAGCGCCCAGGTGTGGGCGGCGACGAACAGGGCGTCGTTGTCGGGGATGCCTTCGAGGTCGTCGTCGTGAACGGGTCCGACACCGAGGATCTCGACCTTGGTGCCGCCGACGAGCACCCGATGGCTGGCGGACAGGTCGGGGGCCGCGTCGGGGAGGCGGAGCAGGGCCTGCACGGCGTCGGGTGGGGTGGTCTCGTCGACCACGGTGTCGATGTCGGCGGTGGCGCGGTGCGCCTGGCCGAGCCGGGCGGCGACGGCGACGCCGCCGACGATCGCGTACCGGCCGATCCCCGCCTGGGCCAGCGCGCCGACCGTGCGGACGAGCGAGACCATCGCCTCGCCGTGCAAGGTGACCCGCTCAGCGCCAGACGGCATCGGGGGTGCTCCAGCCTTCGAGGATCTCGCGACCCCGGGCGCGGTCTTGCGCCAGGTCGAGCGCGACCGTGAGCTTGGGTGCGGCGGGCCAGCCATCGGCCATCGGCAGAGTCGGGTCACCGGCCACGACGGCCGGCACGGGCGGGACGACAACGGAGGCCGAGCCCTGGCCCGGTCGTGCGGAACCGTAGGTGCGGACGGCGATCGGGACGTCGACCGGTTCCGCGACGTAGAGCTCGACGGGCTCTCCGGCGGTGGCGACGATCGGCGCGCCGTAGGCGAGCGCTGCCGAGGTTCCCGTGCGCCGCCAACCAGGGCTCGCCTCGTCTATGGCGTGGGCCGGTGGCGGCGGGACACCAAGCAGCCAGGTCCGCTCGGGACGCCACGCCGCTGCCAGTTCCCAGAACAGCTCGGGGAGCACCGCCGAGCCATCGTCGTAGACGAGCCCGGCGGCGGCGAGTCGGTGCACCGTCGTCGAGATCGTGGAGGGAGCCAGGGCGAGATCGCCTGCGTCCCTCGTCGGAGACAACGACGCGCCTGGGTGCTGACAGAGCCAGTACGCGACAGCGAGGCCGCTGCGGCCGGTGATGGCGCGGTCGGGTGGTGCCGCCGGTCGGCCCTGTGGATCGGCAGGGACCTCGACGTCGACCCGGATGCCCGGGGCCCGGACATGCAGGCGGCCCCGCCGGTCGAGCCACGACCAGCCGGCATCGCTCAGGACGGTGCGGCCCTCGGCTGTGATCCGCTCCGCGACGACGAGCCGAGGGGTGCCGCCTCCGGCCACCAATCCCCGTGCCCGCTGCCCGGTGCAGTAGGCGACGGGCTCGACCGGGACGGACCGTCCCACCCCGTCCAGCGAGAGAGAGACAGAGGCCGAGCCGGGCTCCGGTGCCGCGTCGACCCCTGCGGCGACAAGGGCGTGGACCGCGGCATCGACGGCCACCGCAGCCCGAGCCCCGCGAGACCTTCTCACTCCGGTCATTCTGTGTTCGAGTATACCCGAATGGCGAACCCGAGGTCGGCCGCCGCCGGCCGGTACGGACTGGGAGACGTCGACGGTGTGACGGGACGAGCATCAGGGGACGCGTTCCGGCGGCGCTGCCGGAGCCTTCGCCTCGAGACC
Organism: Actinomycetes bacterium; assembly: GCA_021809995.1. Classification (GTDB taxonomy): domain Bacteria; phylum Actinomycetota; class Acidimicrobiia; order Acidimicrobiales; family RAAP-2; genus JAJZJT01. The sequence goes on along the minus strand of JAJZJT010000066.1, from coordinate 5,299 downwards.
CCGACCAGACTTCAAGATTGGTGGAGGCCATCTTCTGCGAGGACGTGTTCGGGAATCGCACCCGACTTGCCATTGGCCGCACCGGACGAGATGCCTCCCGACGGAGTGATGCAATCCGCCCCGCACGGGCTGGTCCAGTGCGGGTCAGACAATGGACATGGAGCTTCCAACCAGACGCCGGCTCAGGAGACGCGGTCCGTCCATGAAGCGGGCAGCGAGCCGCAGCTCCCCTGACTCGGACCGCATGGTCACCGCCGGACAGCCGTCGGCAGCATTGGCGATGACCCCGTCGCTATGGTGCTCAGACCACGACACGGAGCCGTCGGGATGGAACGAGCGGATCGCCGGCCCGCCGTCATCGGGGTCGTGGAGGTACCCGTTCCAGTAGTGCTCCTCGGATGCGAGCGAGCCGTGGGGCCGGAACTCGCGCACCGCCGGAAGCCCGTTTGGCGGGTCCTGATCGTCGCCGGCCTGCCGCTCCACGACGTGCGCCAGGCCCGGCCAGCCCGGCTCGACGACGAGGTCGGACTCGGGGGGTGCGACTTCGCAGCGAACTGACCGCCGGTGGGCATGCCTCGCGGCCTGCGTGGCTGGGGGGGGTGTACATGCCATCTACGAGTGCGGCGGTGATGCAGGTCGGCGACCATTGCAGCTGGAGCGCACAGCTCTGCTTGGATTCGAGCACCCTATCCGACCCGTCCATCGAGAGCGCCGTCGAGCACACCTGGGCCGTCGCTTGCCTGACGGGTCACCGGAAGCTGCCCGACCGTCAAGCGGAGTTCGCCAAGGCCGAGATCAGCCGGATCGCCCGGAAGCTCCGGGACGAGCACGCCACGGCGGTCGCCATCTCCGGCCTCGCTCTCGGCTACGACACATGGCGGGCGAGCGAGGTGCTCGATTCCGGCCTCGAACTCCACGCGTACATCCCGTGGTCTGGCCAGGCCGATCGCTGGTCGGAGGAGGATCGGAAGACCTGGGCGTACCTCCGGTCGGCGGCACGGAAGGAGCGGGTCTTCGCCGAGACCTACAACGTCCGGACGCTGCACGTGCGCAACGCCGCCATGGCCGTCGCCGGCCATGTCGTCGTCGTCGTCACCGACGGCCGTGCGAACGGCGGGACGGCGGGACGGCCAACACGATCGACCGCGCTCGCATCCTGGGGAAACCTCTCATCGTCGTGAACGTTGCCGAGCGGCGGACAACGCTCATGCTCGACTGGGCGGCAGGGTGCCTCGGACCCCGAGCGTGACGCATGTCCCGTTGATCGGCCAAGGCTGCTTTCGCCCTCCAGAACACGCAGGGCATGGCGGCTGGATATGGGCCCAGCCGTCCGCGTCAGGCAAACAAAGTGGCACGCGGTCAGCCAGATAACTAGCCGCGGCTTGACGCGGACCACCGAGGAGTAGACGGTGTCGGCGGCGGCAGATCTCTCTTATGGATAGAGGCGGCGGTGTCTGGTCAGTTCTCGGCGGGTCGGCGCGTGCATGTGTGGCGGAGGATCTTCGTTGCAGCGGGCGTCCTTGCAGCGGCATTCATCATCGCACCGCAGGCGGCGCAGGCTGCTCCTGTGCCATCTCCTCAGCCGCCCAGTGCATCCATGGCCGAGCAGGCGGTCGCGGCCCTTCAGGCTGCCACCGCCCACCTGGGTGTCTCTGTAACCGGCGCATCGGCTGAAACACCGGTGATTGCAGCCGATACCCCCGGTCTTCTCACCGCTTCATCTCCCGCCGGAAGTGTCAGCGTTTCGCTACCAGGCAGCCCGACGAAGAACGTCGAACAGGTCGCCGGATCGGCAGTGTCCCGCTCGGGAGCGGCAACCGAGCCGACGGTAACGCCAGGGGTCGGGACAGCGCAAGTAGCGCAAGAACTGCTCTCAGCGAGCGCGCCCCGCACGTTCTCGTACGTGATTTCTCCGCCGAACGGCCACAGGATGGCCCCGCAGGCAAATGGCACTATCGCCCTCACCACCGCTGCTCCCGGAAACCCTCTGACGGGATCGAACACAATGGGTTGGATCGCCACAGCTTGGGCAGTCGACGCATCCGGAATCCCGGTGCCAACGAGGTATACGGTGGCAGGTGACTTCCTTACACAGTCCGTATCACCGACGGCTTCCACATCCTATCCAGTCATTGCCGGTCCAACTGTTACGTTCGGGTAGCTGATCTATGTGCACTTCTATCACAGCGAAGTTGGAGAGGTGGTGTGGACTGCGGCGTTCGCTGGGGCTGGTGCGGCGCTCGGGATTGCCTGTGCCGCACTTCCGACTCCGGTGAATGTGATGTGTGGTGCCACCGTAGCTGCCCTTACTGGTACCGTTATCGGAATCTTCCAGGCAGCTTTCAATCGAGGAGGCGGCGGCGTGTTGGAGTTCACCTACGGTGGTGTCCCGTTCCGGTACATGTACGTAGGAGATAACTGGACATGAGCTTGCGAACGCTCATCGTGCAGGCCAGTCTGGGAGCCGCAGCAATCGCTCTTGCTGTGACTGTCGTGTCGCTGATGATGCATCCAGCCCCGTCTCCAGGACCCATGATAGCGGCAGCCGTTGCGACCACAACCGGGTTCATTGTCGGCCTTGTAATTAAATGGAGGCGCTCGCAACACAGCAGCCCGTCTTGAGGTGCTCGCTGTTGGCCGCCCATCTCAACTGTCGAGCGCTGCGAGCGAGGCCCAGCTCGGAACGTCCCGCCGCTCCGTCTCGGAAGGCAGGCTGTCCAGCCACTTCTGCGACCCGATCTTGCGGAGCCCACCCGTGAACGGCATCTCGGTCAGATAGAGGTAGCTGCGACAGTCCCCGAGAAGCATCTCGCCACCCGCCGCCGCTGCTGCCGTGCAGTGACCGCTAGAACTGGCCGACGAAACGCGACCGAACGGGCGGCAGACCACCTGCGGGTGGCGATCGACCGCTTCACCGTCGCCTGCGCCGCCATGGCCTCGGCTCGTGCCCACCAGGAACGTGCCCTCTCCCAAGCCGACCGGCGTCTCGCTGCGCCGACAGGCGAGTTCGGATCCGAGCTCACGACGCTGAGCTGGAAACGCAGGCGGATCAACACGGTCGCCGACGCGGTGCTCGTCGCTCGGGCCGTCCGAGCCCACCCGGCCGCAGTGGAGGCCCGCAGAGCGCTCGAAGTCGTCCGTACTGAAGAGAGCGCTCGGGTTCGCGCAGCGGAGGTGGCTCTCTCCGCAGCGACCAGTCACCTGCGCTCGTACGGCGCCATTGGCAACCAGATCGTTGACGGCACCCCGCCACATCGAGCGGTGCGCAGCATCAGCTAGTGCCGCAGCAGCCAACGCTTGCTTGCTTGGTGTGGCGGCTCGAGCAGCGGGGATCACCGACTCGGGCGCGGCGCCTTGGGCACGGAGCGCCGTTATTCTGCGCCCCCACCCAGCGTTTTGAGACGGTCAAAAACCAGGAGGTCACGCGACCACTTTTGCAAACCGCTACACGCGAACGGCTTGGGCGGTGCGGTCTTCTTGGAGCCGCTTGACCAACAGGTCCGCGATGCTCCGGAGCTGCGCGTCAACGTCGCCGTTCGGGTCGAAGGTCACCCCTCCCACCCGGACGGCCTCGTCGAACAATCCTGGCGGAGCAGTCGTGAACCACACCGGAATGACAGAACCATCTTTGAAACGCTCGCGAAACTGATCCGACTCGAACTTGGTCCAGATTCGCTTCGGATAGTCCGTCCCCAGAAGCGCAATGACGTACGCCGCTTCGGACCGGTAAATCGGACCGAGGTACTCCTCGACGTCCTCGGCCAGGATTCGGTGCTGCTCGAATCGGTCGTAGAACACCTCGACCTCAGCGTCGCGCAGGAGATCGGCAAGCTTCGACGCGTACTCGCGGTCCGACCCGGCGAACGACAACGCGAAGTCGTACGGGCGCTCGAACTCCAGCCCGACGTAGCCGACATGCCGGGCAAACTCGTTCCAAGCCAGGTTGCGGAGAAAGAACACGAACTGCGGGTCTTCGACAGACAGCACCGACGTCTTCGGTTCGAAGTGGATCACACTGCCCAAATCCTCGTCGCCCTCGATCAGGCCGACGAGGAACCCCTTATCGACGACCTGTCCGACGCTCCCCCTCAGTTCCGGGTGGCGCGCCATCTCCCGATCGAGCGCTATCGACCATTCATTGGCCTCGGCCAGCCACCTGAGAATGTTGAGGTACGGTGCCCGCCCTTCACGACGGAGCTTCGTGCCGTGAGCGAACGTCGTCGCGATAGGGAGAAACGCCGTCCGGAGTCGATCCATCACCCGCTGGCGGACGGTCTCAAAGCTGACCTCGACGGCATCGCGCGACGAACGCGTCTCCAGTAAGCCAGCGGCCACGCACGTCTCATGGCACAGCATCTGCGCGATATAGAAAGATCCGCCCGACGCGGACACGATCTCTGACGCTGTCGCGAGGTCCGCGTTAAGGGCGCCCTCGCCAAGCCGAATGAGCTGCTCGATCTTGTGAGCCGGGTTCGCCTCGAACTTCAAGATGTCGACCCGGTTGTTGAGATCGCGAGCGAACGATATAAGGGTTTGCCCGACTCGGTTGATCCCGACTATGACCACCTTCGTATGCCGGCTCTCTTCGTCGGCAAGCGTCTTGAGGAAGTCCGCGAGCTCGGCGCGGACGCCGTCGTCAAGCCGGTGGAAGTCGTCAACGACGACGATCCCCAGCTCGCCCAACTCGGGCAAGGCAGCGATCATCTGGACATCCTCCTTCCGCCGCGCGCTCAGGCGGAGGACGTCAGTGGCGATGCCTATCTCGTCGAGGGCACGCGCAATGGCGGTGGTCTTGCCGATGCCCGACGGACCCTCGATGACGAGCCCGCGTCCGGGGGTGCGCAGATTCACGACCAATGCGTCGTACTCATCCGGCCGGACGAAGGTGATCTCCGGCACGCCCGAGAGCTTGAACACATCCTGCAATTCGGCCACGACATCAGCCTAGATGCTCGGCCCGAAGTGCCCTGCTAGGACCGTCGTCAGAAACAGAACGCTCATGCCGGATGCCAGGCCGAGCGGGCAGCCAGTCACGCCGAACGGTTCCGGTGCCGCCTGGCGACGTTCCGAACGGGCGAACGTTGCTGGGCACGGAACTGGCGCGCAGATTCGACCGACCGGAGGGGACGGCCTGTCTCATCGAACACGTCGTCGGCACATCGGCCCCGACCGGCGGCGGGGCCCCGAGTGGACCCCCGCCAGCCGGGCTCAGGCTTCGGTGGCCTGGGCATCCCGGCGGTCGTGCTTTGCGACGTCGGCGGTGGCGAACCGGAGTGAGGCGCCGACCTCGTCCGCCACC
>JAJZJT010000065.1 GCA_021809995.1 Actinomycetes bacterium | reverse complement strand
CCGCCCGGCCGAGCCGCCCGGCCGGGCCGCGGCTGCCCGACCTGGGGACATCCTCCGGATATCGGTGCAGACCCTGGGGACGGGGGGGTACCAGCTGGGGATGGGTCGAGAAATGTCGTGGATAAGCGATGGATTTCGTCGCGCGCCCATGACCCCGACGGGCCCGAAGCGCACGCTGGCACCAGTTCGGGAGGGAGGGACGCCGACACCGGGGCCCGCACCGGAGCCGAAAGGCGACGATGGGGCCACGTCCGGCGGTGGGCGACGAGGCGTGAGCCCGTCGGCCACTGACCGGGGCTGGCGCAGCCCGGGGCCATCAGGCACCGCGGCCGCAGCCGCTCCGGGGGTCGCCCCGCGGGTTCGCGCCCGTGGTGCGGCCGGCGGCGCTCGCACGCCCGACGTGGTGCCGGTGAGGGCGCGATCTCCGCAAGGGGGTCCGCCTGACGTCCGGTAGCCGGGTTGTCCGACACGGCCCGGCCCGGGCCCGTCGAGCACCCGCGCGTGGCCCCGAGGAGCTGGGGCGGCTTCGGCCGTCTGGTTACTCGGGGCCTCAGCGCGTCCGGGCCGCAGCGCGTCCGGGCCGCAGCGCGGCGGGGATCGATGGCGTGGCTGCGATCCGTGGGTGTCGGCCGTGGTGGTGCCCCTCGGGCACGCCGGCGCGGGACGCGGCTCAGTGCGGGTGGAAGCGGCCGACCAGTGACGGGCGGGCGTCCGTGCCATGCCCGTGCCTCCCGGCCACCGGCGTGCTGTCCGCCGGCAAGGGTGGCTCCATGGTGCAGGGGTCGGTCGTGCCGGCGACGCACCGCTCGCACTCGAACTCGAGGGTCGCATGGGCGATCGAGAACGGCCCCCCTACGGCCGCCTTGACGGCCTCGCCCACGGTGTTCGCCTCCTCGAGCGTGGGGTGCCCCACCAGGACGAGATGCGCCGACAGAGCTCGCACCTCGCTGGAGAGGCTCCATGCGTGGAGGTCGTGGACCTCGCCCACCCCCGGGACCGCGGTCATCGCCTCCGAGACCGCCGCGAGGTCGAGGTCGGCCGGGGTCGACTCGAGGAGCACCGACACGCTCTCGCGGAGGACGACGACGGACTGGACGGCGATCACAGCCGCCACCGCCAGGCCCGAGGCCGGGTCGAGCCAGCGAGGGGCACCGCCGACGACGATGGCGAGTGCCGCCGCGACGACGGCAAGCGATGCGAGCGCGTCGCCCGCCATGTGGAGGAACGCCGCCCGCATGTTCAAGTCGTGCGACCCGTCCGAGAGCAAGCGGGCGGCGGCGACGTTCACGACCAGGGCGACGGTGGCGACGGCCATCATGATCGTGCCGCGCACGGGCCCGGGATGGCCGAGGCGGTGGAGGCTCTCCACCACCACCAGCACGGTCACGGCCGAGACGATCGCCGAATTCGCCAGCGCGGCGAGGATCGTTCCCCGGTGGTTGCCGAACGTCCGTGCCGCGTTCCGGGGTCGGAGCGCCCACCGCACGGCGGCGAGCGAGAGGGCGAGCGCACCCACGTCGGTGAGGTTGTGCCCGGCGTCGGCGAGGAGCCCGATCGAGTGGGCAGCGAGCCCGCCGGCTGCCTCGACGGCCACCACCAGCACGTTCACCGCGAGGCTTACGGTCAGTCGGCGGGTCCTGGTCATACCTGTGTCTCGTCGTCCCTGTTCCCCAGGGTAGTGGCCGGGGTGGACGGGCACGAGCGGCACGCCACGCCTCGGCGGTTCACGTCCCCCAGGCCGGTCCCCACAGCCACTCCGGCCGGACCCCCGTGGCCACCTGACGGGCCAACAGGTCGCGGACGACCGGGAGGTCGTCGGAGTGGGTGACGCCGATGCAGGCACCGCCGGTGCGGAGCACGCGCACCGGCAGTCCTCGTCGCTCGGCGACCATCTCGCCCACCACCTCGGGCAGGAGGACCTCGGCCTTGGGTGGATCGGCGCCGGCGGCGGCCGCCGCCAGGACCTCCTCCTCGTCGAGGCCGGACGCGTCCATCGCGGCGGTGAAGACGGGCCAGATGTCGGGTTGGAACCCCCACAGGTTCACCGACACCGGGACGCCTGCGTCGAGGTCCGCCGGCAAGGCGCCGTCGTCGGCTCGGAACCGGACGTCCGGGGCGCCCGAACCCGCTCCGTGGCGGCGGGACACCTGGCGCCGCTCGGCGATGGAGACGAGCAGGCCGTCGTCGCCGACGGCGCACACGCCGCGCGTCACCGGGGCGTCCGTGACGACCGTCGCGGCGAGGTCGAAGCCGACGAGGGCGTGCTCCCCGCGCTCGGTCGCGAGGTGTCGGGCGAGCACCGAGAGGGCGTCCTCGCCGTAGACGTCGTCGGCGTTGGCGACGGCGAAGGGGACGTCGTCGCCGATCGCTTCCCGGGCGGCCAGCACCGCGTGCGTCGTCCCGAGCGGCACGCGCTGGACGGCGAACGAGACGGGCACCGTGTCCGGCCAGCACCGTTCGACGTGGTAGCGGACGGCAGGGCCCGTCTCGGGATGGAGCACGAGGGCGATCCGGCCGAACCCGGCGGCTCGGGCGTCGGATGCCACGAGGTCGATGACTGCCTCGCCGTGGGGGCCGACCGGGGCGAGCGGCTTGAGCCCGCCGTAGCGGCGGGCGAGCCCGGCCGCCAGGACGAGGAGGGTCGGTGCGGGCGCTGCGGTCGTCACCCGCCCCACCGCAGCACTGCGCTGGCCCAGGTCATGCCGCCGCCGAAGCCGCTCAGGAGCACGTGGTCGCCGGGCGAGATCCGTCCCGCGTCGAGGGCGTCCACCAGCGCAAGGGGGATCGAGGCGGACGACGTGTTGCCGTAGCGGTCGATCACCACGACAGCGCGTTCCTCGGGAATGCCGAGGCGCTCGCAGGCAGCGGAGATGATCCGCAGGTTCGCCTGGTGGGGGACGAAGACGTCGACGTCGGCGGCGCTGAGCCCCACTTCGGCCAGGGCGGCCTCGGAGGACTCGACGACGACCCGCACCGCTTTGCGGAAGACCTCCTTGCCCGCCATCGACAGGTAGCCGCCGTGGTCGCACTCGAGGAGGTGGCGGAGCGAACCGTCGGCACCGAGCTGCCAGCTCAGGAGCTGGCCCGGGCCGTCGACGGCCTCGATGACGACGGCGCCGGCGCCGTCGCCGACCAGCACGGCGATCGAGCGGTCGTCCCAGTCGGTGATCTTGGAGAGCGTCTCGGCGCCGACCAGCAGGACCCGTTCGGCGCCGGTGGCGAGGAGGCCGTGGGCGACGGTGAGGCCGTAGACGAAGCCCGAGCAGGCGGCGTTGACGTCGAAGGCGCCGCCTGCGATGCCCAGACCGTTCTGCACGGAGGCCGAGGTGCCCGGCACGATCTGGTCGGGCGTGGTCGTGGCGAGGACCACCGCGTCGATCTCGTCGGGCCGCCGCCCGGCCCGCTCGAGAGCGGCGCGTCCTGCCTCGATGGCCAGCCCCGATGTGGTCCCACCGATGTGCCGCTCGCGGATGCCGGTCCGTTCGACGATCCAGGCGTCGTTGGTGTCCATGCGGGTGGCAAGGTCGTCGTTGGTGACGACCTTGTCGGGCACGGCGATCCCCCATCCGGTGATGACGCCGCCGCGTGCGCTGGTTGGTGCGTGGGCCATGTCAACCTGCCTCGAGGACGTGGATGCCGATGAACGCGGCATCGGTCCCGATGATGCCACCGGTGTTGGCGGCGACACCCAGCCGGGGGGCCTCGACCTGGCGTGCGCCGGCTCGACCGGTGAGCTGGTGGGTGATCTCGACGACCTGGGCGATCCCCGTAGCTCCGAGAGGATGACCACGGCCGACGAGGCCCCCGGAGGTGTTCACGGTGACGCCGCGACCGCCGAGTGAGGTGTCGCCGGCGAGCGTCGCCGGCCCGGCGTCACCCGGCTTGTAGAAGCCCAGCGACTCGAGGGCGTAGAGCTCCTCGGGGCTGGTGGCGTCGTGCAGCTCGACGACGTCGACGTCGGCCGGCTCGACACCGGCGTCCTCCCACGCCGCTGCGGCGGCCTCGGCGAGGCGCTCGTGGTAGTCGATGTCGCCGTTACCGGAGCGGATGGTGCTCGTCCGGATCCGGGGAGCACCCGCCGCCCGCGTCGGTGTCACGACGACTGCCGCGGCCCCGTCGGTGAACGACGAGCACATGAGCCGGGTGAGCGGCGGCACGATCGGGGGCGAGGCGAGGACCTCTTCGGGCGTGACCTCGCTCTGGAACTGTGCGTTGGGGTTCAGGGCCCCGTGGTGCCGGGCCTTGACGGTGGCGGCGGCGAACTGCTCGAGGGTGGCCCCGCGCTCTTCCATCTGGCGCCGGCACCACGTGGCGTTCAGGGCCATGAGGACCGACCCCGAGGGGTTCTCCATCTCGGCGTGCATGCGCACCCGCTCGACGAGGGGGACCCCGTCCTCGATCCCGGCGAGGGTGGCGGCTCGGTCGCCCGTCCACATCTTCTCGACGCCGACCGCCAAGACGGTGCGGGTGCCGGCCAGCGCCGCCAGGGTGGCGACGTGGAGGGCCGAGGACCCACCGCCGCACGAGTTGTCGACGTTGACGATCCCGGCGTTGCGCAGTCCGGCCTGGCGCAGGAACGACTGCCCGCGGATGCAGCCCTGGTCGACGAGCCTGCCTGCGGTGGCGTTCCCGAACACGACGAGGTCGACGGCGGCCGGGTCGACGCCTGCGTCGGCGACGGCGTCGGCCACCACCTGGTGGGCCATCTCCTCGACGGTGCGATCACGCCGGTTCATCGGCACGATCGCCGTGCCCGTGATGTAGGCGGAGCGTTCCATGGTGTCCTCTGTCTCTGCCCGGGGCCGGCGGAGGCTCCGGGTCGGGGGTGGGCTTCTGATTGGGGGGTGGGAGTGTGGTCGGGGTTGCTGGATGCCGGGCCTCGGTGCCCGGGCCGCTCCGTCGCTTCCCTGGCCTCGGCGACAGGCGTTGGTCGGTCGGTTCAGGTGGCGGTCGGGTAGCTCGAGTGGCGGTCGGTCGACCCCAGCGCGGCCTGGAGCGCTCCGAACTGGGGAAGTGGGTGGTCATCGGTCACGTACACGACCACGTGCTCGGCGCCGGCCCGTCGGTAGGCGTCGACGCGGTCCGCGACGTCGGCTGCCGTGCCGGCGACGAGGTGGCGGGCGAACGCCTTGACGGGGAGGCCGTAGAGGGACGACATCCACGACAGGCCACGACGGCGCGCCTCGCCGGGGTCGTCGTCCACGGACACGAAGAGCACGACCGAGGGCGTCACCGACCCCTCGGGCCGCCCCGCCCGCTCGACCTCCTTGCGCAGGCGCTCGAGCGCGGCTGCGTACGCCTCGGCGTCGAGGAACAGCGGCATCCACCCGTCCGCCCGGGAGGCGGCACGTCGCAGCGCCGCCTCCGACGAGCCACCGACCCACACGGGGACGGTCGGCGGGGCGGGGAGCTGTCGGTACCGGGCAGCACCGCCTGCGTCGACGTCGCCGGTCGAGACGCCGTCACCGCTGCGCCACGAGCTGCGCAGGACGTCGATGCCGAGGTCGAGGTGGTGGCCCCGGCGTCCGTAGTCGGCGCCGGCCTGCTCGTACTCACCGGCGTGGCTCCCCACGCCGACACCGAGGACGACGCGTCCGCCGGTCGCCGACTGGAGGGCGGCCGCCTGCTTAGCGACCACGGACGGATTGCGCAGTGGCAACTGGACGACCGCGGTGCCCACGACCGCGCTCCGCGTTGCCATTGCCGCCACGGTGAGCGCGGTCATGCACTCGAGGACCGGCCGATGCCAGAAGACGTGATCGCACACCCATAGCCCGGACGCCCCGGCAGTTTCGGCGGCCGCGCAGGTCGCGGTCAGCTCCGCGAACGGGGCCCCGCCGCCGGCGTCCTCGACCCCGGGATGGGCGGAGTTCCTACCAGTGGTAGCACCACCGCTCGCCCTAGGGGCCCAGCTGGCGGTTCCGTCCTGGGGGATGGTCGGGAGAATGAGCCCGACCGGCCCCAGTGGGGTGGCTGGTCGCACCATGGGCACGGCTCATGCTAGCCCGGCCCCGGACGGGCTGCGAGGCACCCGCGGCTCCGGTCCGAGCGGACCCTCTCGCCCCGTCTCGGCGCGTGCCGTGGACGGGACGGCCGGAGCGACGCTCGTGCCGTTCCGGGCCGCTGTCGTCCGACCCGGCGCGAACGGGTCCGGAGCATGGCCGGTACGCTCCTTTCGAGGTGACGGTCGCCGGATCGGCGGCCGACGAGCGCGGATGAGGAACGAGCGAGTGAGCGACCAGCACGAGGCCCCCGAGGCGGGCACCCCCGAGGCGGGCACCCCCGAGGCGGGCACCCCCGAGGCGGGCACCCCCGAGGCGGGCACCCCCGAGGCGGGCACCCCCGAGGCAGCGGCGGCAGGGATCCCTGGTGCCGGAGTGCTCTCCGACGAGGAGCGTGCCTCCCGGCTGGCCGACCTGCAGGCGCTCATCGAGCTGATGCGCCCGGCCGTCCAGGCCGACGGGGGTGACCTCGTCTTGGTCGGCGCCGACGTCGAGGCGGGGGTGGTCGAGGTCCAGCTCCAGGGGGCGTGCAGCTCGTGCGCCATCAGCGCCTCGACGCTCCAGGGCGGCGTCGAGCGCATCTTGATGGGTCGCCTCGACTGGGTGGCCGAGGTGCGGGGTGGGGTCGACGAGTCGATCGACCCCTTCGCTGCCGACGCGCTCGGTCGCGGCGGGTACGTACCCAGCTTCTGACGCGGAACGTGCACCGGGGGCCGCGGGCCTCGGCCCGCCGGTCCGGCTCATCCCGCCGGCCCGGCTCAGCTCAGCTCACGCCGGCTTCGGCTCCTTGGCAAGCCCGAGGACGCGCTCGCCGACGATGTTCCGCTGGATCTCCGCGGTGCCGCCCCAGATCGTCTCCGAGCGAGAGAAGAAGAACGACGCCTGCAGGTCGCTGACCGGGTAGTCGCTGCGTCCGCGCTGGACCCGCGAGTCGCCCTCGTCGGTGATCTCGCCGGTGAGGACCTGGCCGTCGAGGCCGAGGATGTCCAGGGCAAGTTCCATGGTCTCCCGGTGGTACTCGGACCAGAACATCTTGTTGCAGGCACCGAGGGCCGCCATGTGGTGCGTCCCGTTGAGGGCGTCGGTGAGCGACCGGTAGCCGTTGATCTCCATGATCTTCACCTTGGACCAGGCGCGGGCGAGCCGCTGGCGGACGAGCGGGTCCTGCGCACGCCCGTTGGCCCGGGCCGCGGCGATGACCTCGTCGAGCTCGCGCAGGAAACGCCGGTACCCCGTCGTCGACGAGGAGCCGCGCTCGAAGCCGAGCGTCGTCATGGCTACCTTCCAACCGTTGTTCACGCCGCCGACGACGTTGGCCACCGGGCACCGGGCGTTGGTGAAGAAGACCTCGTTGAAGTCGGCGCTGCCGTCGACCTGGGGGATCGGCCGGACCTCGATGCCGGGCTGCTTCATGGGCACCAGCAGGTACGAGATCCCGGCGTGCTTGGGGGCGTCGGGATCGGTGCGGGCGAGCAGGAAGATGTAGTCGGCGAACTGGGCCTGGGTCGTCCAGACCTTCTGTCCGTTGATCACCCACTCGTCGCCGTCGAGCTCGGCGCGGGTCTTGAGGGACGCGAGGTCACTGCCCGCCTCGGGCTCGGAGAAGCCCTGGCACCAGGCGATCGTGCCATTGAGGATCCCCGGGATGAACTGCTGCTTCTGCTCCTCGGTGCCCCACTGCAGGATGGTCGGGCCGACCAGCGTGTCGCCGAAGAAGTCGGCCCGCAGCGGCGCCTCGGCCCGGGCGAACTCCTCGTTCAGCACGACCGACTCCATGAGCGAGAGGCCCTTGCCCCCGTACTCCTTCGGCCACGAGGCGCAGATCCACCCCCCGTCGAAGAGCTTCTTGGTCCACGCCTGGTTGAAGGCCCGACGCTCCTCGCGGGTCATCGAGAAGCCCGGTGTTCCCCACCCTTCGGGCAGGTTGGCCTCGAGCCAGCTGCGGATCTCGGAGCGGAACGCTTCGGCTTCGGGCGGGTAGGTCAGGTCCATGGGACCGACATTACCGACCGGCACCCGGTGCGGGCGAGACGACGGGAGCCTCAGAAGAGCGACCCACCGCCTCCCGGCGGCACGCTCGCCACGGTGCTCACGTGGAAGTTCGCGTAGAAGGCGTCACCGTTGGCGTCGTGCGCCGATGGCCCGGCGGCGACCTGCACCGTGAAGGTGGTCCCTCCGAGCGCTGGCACGAGCGACAGGTCGACGGTCAGCGACCCGCCGTCGACGGCGAACCAGAGTCCCCCCTGCCGCCGGCACTGGGTCTCCTGCAGGCGGACGTCGGCGGGTGCGTCGGCGAGTGGGACGATGCAGGCGAACGTCGTCGCCGGAGGCGTGCCGGTCGAGGCGTCGACCGTCCGGACGGCGAGCACACTGGCTGACGAGTCGAGGGACACCTCGCCGAAGGCGCGGACGTTGCCCGAGGCCTTACCGGGCGTGAGGGGGCACCACCCCGATCGGCCGCCCGGGGCGACCGCGTGGCACGCCGAAGGGGGTCCGATCAGCGCGGCGTCTGCGGCCGCTGGTGCGAGGACGGTCGCGCCGGCGAGGATGCTCGCACTGGCCAGGGCGATGAGGCGGGCTCGACGGCGCAGTGCCGGATGCGGACGAGTGGCGGGGACGGGGCAACGGCGCACGGTGGCCTCCTGGTCGTGGGAAATCCCGCCACGTCGAGTGTTATCGGCGCATGGTCCCGCCACTTGAGGAATCGGCGACGTGCCGACCGTGACGGTGACCGGGACGCGTCCCGTCGCAGGCGACCCGCGGTCTCGGCACCCGTCACCCGCCTCCCAGCCGGACGGCCTTGACGACGAGGAGGACCATCGAGAGCACCAGGTAGGCGCGCAGTGCCAGGATGCCCACCCGGAGGCCCGGCGACCAGGACACCGGCTTGAGCAGGGTGAGCGGCGGCATGCGCCACGTGAGCTTGTCGGCCCGGCTGAGCACCGGGGGGGCAGGGGGGCGTGGCCGGCCACCGCGCCGGGCAGCCGCTTCGAGGCCGGCGAGCACCACGACCCCTCCGACGGCGAGGGCGCCGGCCAGCCAGGCGACCACGAGCATGACGTCGACGGAGGGGAAGAGCGTGGTGATCATGAGCGTGCCCGACAGCACGAGGAGCACACCGACGATGAGGACGGCGACGACGTTCAGCCATCGGGGGTTGACCCAAGGGCCGAGCACCTCCCGGTCGTTGCACAGCAGGAGCAGGAACACGCTGGCCGAGGGGAGGAGGAGCCCGGCGAGGGCCTGGACACTGGTCGTGATCAGGCCGAGCGGCGCTCGGGGGATGAGGACGACCCCGGCAGCGACGGCCACCATCGCCGCATAGGAGACGTAGAAGGGCCGGGCCTCGCGGAATCCCCGGTGGAGCGAGTGGCGGATGCCGAACACGTCGCCGAAGGCATAGCTCGTCGACAGGGTGACCGCCGCGGCGCCGAGCACGCTCGCGTCGAAGAGGACGATGGCGAAGATGGCGCCGAGCCCGCCGCTCCGTTGGGCCAGCAGGTGGGCGATCTCTCCGGCGTTGGTGAAGTGGCCGAAGGCGTGCGTGCTGCGCGCTGCGTAGTCGGCCGCCACCATGAGCGCGGCGGCTCCGGCCACCACCACGAACGAGCCGAGGACGGTATCGGCTCGTTCGTAGCTGATGAACCGGGGCGTGATGCGCTTGTCGACGATGTTCGACTGCTGGAAGAACAGCTGCCACGGAGCGACGGTCGTGCCCACGATGGCGATGATGAGCAGGACCGCCGACGAGCTCACGCCCCCGCGGACGGAGGGGACGACGAAGTCGCGGCCGATGGTCCCCCAGCGGGGATGGGAGAGGAAGAACAGCGGGACCTGGAGGGCGCCGACGGCGATGAAGACGAACATCGCCCGCTCCCACCGCCGGAAGCTGCCCGACGCGGCGATCGCCACGAGCGCGACGGCGGCGACGGGCACGGCGACGAAGGGCGTGATGCCGGCAAACGAGGCGGCCAGCGAGATCCCGATGAACTCGGTGACGATGGTCAGAAAGTTCAGGAGGAAGAGGTCGCCGACGCTGAACCAGCCCCAGCCACGGCCGAACCGCTCGTTGATGAGGCGAGCGTGGCCGACGCCGGTCACCGCGCCCAGCCGGACCACCATCTCCTGGTTGACGATGAGGACGGGGATGAGGAGCAGGAGGGTCCACAGGAGGCTCGTGTGGAAGTCCTGTCCGGCCTGGGCGTACGTCGAGACACCACCGGCGTCGTTGTCGCCGACCATGACGATGATGCCCGGGCCCACGATGGCGGCCAGGGTGACCAGCCGCTGCTTCCAGGTGTGGCGCTCGCCGACGTCCCCGACGGAGATCCGTCCGAGCGCTCCCTCGATGTCGCCGACGTGGGCCTCGTCGAGCACGGCGGACGGCTGCCCGTCGGCTCCCGTCGAACGTGCTGGTGCACCCGGGACGGCGTCGCGGGTCTTGCCGGGTCGACGGCCGGCTGGACGCTCCGCCACGCGCTAGCTCGCCGGAGCCGATCCCGCGGTGGGCGTGTCGCTTCCCTCGGGGCCCTCGGGGTGCGAGGGCGGCTCCCGGCGGCGCCAGTCGTCCGGGATGGTGGCCTCGAGGATGTCGTCGACCGTGATCACCCCGATGAGCCGATTGTCGTCGTCGACCACCGGCACGGTCATCAGGTTGTAGTCGGCCATCAGCAGCGCGACGTCGACGACGTCGGCGTCCGGCCCCACCCGGACAGGGTCGGCGTCGGCGACCTCGCCGAGGGTGCAGGAGGCGGCCGCCTGGAGGAGCCCGACGACGCTCACCGTACCGACCAGCCGTCGGACCTCGTCGACGACGTGCATCGTGAGCAGCGCCTCGGGTTGGACCCCGTTCGCCTCGCGGATCCGCCCCACCGCCGCCTCGACCGTCTCGCCGGGCGGAGCGGTGAGGAACTCGATGCCCATGATCCCTCCGGCGCTGGTGGCGTTGAAGCCGAGCAGGGTCAGGACCCGGGTCCGGACAGGCAGCGGGAGGGCGTCGAGGACCGCCTGACGACGACCTTGGGGGAGGTCGGCGAGCGCGTCGGCCGCGTCGTCGGCGCGCATGTGGGCCAGCACCTCGGCAACCTCGGTGTCGCTCTTGTCGCCGAAGAGCCGCGCTGCCAGGTCGGGGTCGAGCTCCTCGAAGACGTCGGCCTCGAGCTCGGGGTCGGCGTGGACGACGTCGAGGATCTCCTCGCCCTCCTGGCGGGAGGCGTCCTCGATGAGGTCGGCGATCTGCGCCGGCTTCAGGCGCCGGACGCGCCCGAAGGGGGCGCGGGCCAGCGCGCTCGGCGTGTGGCCGACGAGCGGCTCGAACGCCTTCCAGTCGCGACAGGGATGACCGCCGGACGTGCGCACGAGGCCGAAGAACCGTGCCGGCCGGCGGGTGTCGAGGCATGCGACGACCCAACCCTCCTCGCTCGGCCGGAGCTCGATGTCCCAGGCCCGGACGAGCTCGGCGTCGGCGACGTCGATGAGCCGGTGGCCGAGGATGTCCTCGCTGAGGAGGACCTCGCCGTCGCGGCGCTCGAAGCTCCGGAGGTCGACCCGGGCCCGGGGCAGGACCATCTTGCCCTTGCGCAACTCGGTGACCTCGTCGATCGGGATGAAGACACGACGCTTTCCGACCCGGGCCACCAGGCCGGTCACGAGGGGGTAGTCGCCGCCCCGGAGGCGGACGATCACGTCGTCGACCTTGCCGACGGCCTCACCGGTGGAGGACAGCAACGGGCTTCCGAGCAGCCCGGCCAGGTGCATGCGCGTACCCTACAACGGGCGGGCCGCGACGAAGGGGTGAACGGGCCCTGGCGCGCCGGTGACGTGTGCGAGGGAGCGGCAACCGGGGCGTGCCCGATCCCGGCCCGCGAGCCGCCGGAGTCGCGCCAGT
>JAJZJT010000064.1 GCA_021809995.1 Actinomycetes bacterium | reverse complement strand
CACCGGCGACACCCCGCCCGGCGAGCGCGCTGCCATGGTGGCGTCCCCGCCGTCCATCGTCGTCACCACGCCCGAGAGCCTCGCCCTCCTGCTCACCGCCGAGCGAGGCCGGGCGGCGATCGCCACCGCCGAGACGGTGATCGTCGACGAGGTCCACGCACTGGTGCGCGACAAGCGCGGCTCGCACCTCGCCCTCTCGCTCGAGCGGCTCGAGTCGCTCTGCCTGGCCCGCACCGGCCGGCGGCCACAGCGCATCGGGCTGTCCGCCACCCAGCGCCCGATCGAGGTGGCGGCCCGCTTCCTCTCCGGCGTGGGGCCGGGGCGCCACACGACCGTCGTGGACACCACGGGACCACCCCGGTGCCGCGTGGAGATCGAGCTCCTCGGCACCGAGCTGGGTGCCGTCACCTCGGCCGAGCAGCTCGACGACCTCGTCGCCCGGTTGGCAGCTCGCGTGACCGCCCACCGCACGACGCTCGTGTTCACCAACACCCGGAGGATGGCCGAACGGCTCGCCCACCTTCTCGGCGAGCACCTCGCCGACCGAGTCGGTGAGGACCGGGTGGCCGCCCACCACGGCAGCCTGTCCCGGCACCGGCGCCTCCTCGTCGAACAGCGCCTCCGCGACGGCGAGCTCGCCGCCCTGGTGGCTACCGCCTCGCTCGAGCTCGGCATCGACATCGGGCCTGTCGACCTCGTGTGCCAGGTCGGCTCGCCCCGGTCGATCGCCACGTTCCTCCAGCGGGTGGGGCGCTCGAACCACACGACCGACGGCGTGCCCGAAGGGGTCCTGTACCCGACCACCCGCGACGAGCTCGTCGAGTCCGCCGCACTGCTCGCCGCGGTGCGGGCGGGCGACCTCGACCGCCTGCACCCCCCCGTGGCGCCTCTCGACATCCTCGCTCAGCACCTGGTGGCCGAGGTGGCGGCCGGTGAGCGCACCGAGGAGGAGCTCGCCGACCTCGTCCGTCGGGCCGCTCCGTACGCCTCGCTCTCCGACGAGTCGTTCGCACGGGTCGTCGAGGCCGTCACCGACGGCATCCTCACGGGGCGGGGCCGGCGGATGGCCCACCTCCACCGCGACGGCACGCGCGGCATCCTGCGGCCGAGACGGGGCGCCCGCCTCGCCGCGCTGACGAGCGGCGGGGCCATCCCCGAGTCGGGCGACTACCGAGTGGTCCTCGACCCCGAGGAGACGACGGTCGGAACCGTCAACGAGGACTTCGCCGTCGAGTCGATGCGCGGCGACGTGTTCCTGCTGGGCACCCACTCGTGGCGCATCACCCGCGTCGAGGCAGGGGTCGTCCGGGTCACCGACGCCAACGGCGCGGCACCGACCATCCCGTTCTGGATCGGCGAGGCTCCGAGCCGTTCCGACGAGCTCTCCGCCTGGGTCTCGGCGGTGCGTCGCCTGGTCGTCGATGCCCTCGCGGGGGCTCGTCAGCCCGGAGCTCCTCCGGGCGAGGACGGCCGCGACGCCACCGGCGACCATCCTGGGGACCCCACCTCTACCACCACGCCGGACACCGGTCCGAGCGGGCTCCCTGCAGCCGTCCGCGGCATCGAGCGCTGCTGCGGGGTCGACCGCCGCGTCGCCGAGGCGGTCGCCGCCTACCTCGCCACCGCGCACGCCCAGCTGGGCACCTTGCCCACGTCGGAGACCGTGGTGGTCGAGCGGTGCTTCGACGAGGTCGCCGGCGCCCAGCTCGTCGTCCACGCTCCCTTCGGCGGCCGCGTGAACCGGGCGCTCGGGCTCGCGCTGCGCAAGCGGTTCTGCGCCACCTTCGACTTCGAGCTGCAGGCGGCGGCGTCCGACGACGCCGTTCTCTTGTCGCTCGGGCCCCAGCACAGCTTCCCTGTGAACGACACGTTCCGGCTCCTGCGAGCGGCGACTGCTGGGGACGTGCTCGTCCAGGCGGTCCTCACGTCCCCGCTGTTCGCCACGCGCTGGCGGTGGAACGCGAGCCGGGCGCTCGCCATCCTGCGGTGGCGGGGCGGCCGGCCGACGCCGCTCGCCATCCAGCGCATGGAGGCCGACGACCTGCAGGCCGCGGTCTTCCCGGCCCTCGCCGCCTGTCAGGAGAACACACCCCCCGGCCCCATCCCAGTGCCGGACCACGTGCTGGTCGCCCAGACGGTGCACGACTGTCTGCAGGAGGCCATGGACGTCGAGGGGCTCGAGCGCCTCCTGGCGGGCATCGAGTCGGGATCGATCGCCGTCCACGCCCTCGACGTCGTCGAGCCGTCGGTGCTCGCCGCGGAGATCCTGAACGGCCGCCCGTACACGTTCCTCGACGACGCCCCGCTCGAGGAGCGGCGGAGCCGCGCCGTCCCGACGCGCCGCGGGCTCGAGCTCGACCCCCGCAGGCTCGACCGCCTCGACCCGTCGGTCATCGACACCGTGCGGGCCGACGCCACCCCGCACTCGGCCACTCCCGACGACCTCCACGACGTCCTCGTCACCCTGGTCGCGCTCCGCGCCGATCCGGACCTCGCCCCCCTGTACCGGCGCCTCGCCGCCGACGGGCGGGCCGTACCCGTTCGGCCCGGAGGTCCCTCCGGTTCGGAGTGGTGGGTCGCTGCCGAGCGTGCGCCCTGGGTTGGCCTCCTGTGGCCCGACGCCGTCGTCGACGGTCCCGTCCGTCCTGTCCGCTCGTACGACGGGCGGGCCGCGGAGGCGCCCGAGGACGCGGACGTGGCGGTGGCAGACGCCCTGCGGGGCCACCTCGAGGTCACCGGACCCGTCACCGTGGCCGAGCTGGCCCGGCGCACCGCGCTGACGCCGGCACGGGTGCGCACCGGCCTCGCCCGGCTCGAGTCCGAGGGCTCGGCGCTGCGGGGGACCTTCGACCTCCGGCTCGGCAGCCCGGTCCGCCCGGGGAGCGGGGCCGACACGGGGAGCGGGGCCGACACGGGGAACGAGCAGTGGTGCTCGCGGCGCCTCCTCGTCCGGATCCACGCCGGCTCGCGCGACCGTCGTCGCTTCCACGCCGATCCCGCCAGCCAGCAGGACTTCGTCCGCTTCCTCCTGCGGTGGCAGCACGTGGCACCGGGCACCCGGCTGCGGGGTCCCGGAGGCCTTCGCCAGGTCCTCGACCAGCTCCAAGGGTTCGAGGCCGCTGCAGCGGCCTGGGAGGACCACATCCTCCCGGCTCGGCTCGAGGACTACGACCCGGCCTGGCTCGACGCACTGTGCCTGTCGGGCGAGCTCGCCTGGGGTCGCTTCGCCGGACGCCCGGCAGGGGCGCGCCGGGGTGCCGCCACGCCGTCAGGGAGCACGCCGGTGGCGTTCGCCTGGCGCGACGACCTCGCCTGGCTGCTCCCCGCCACCCGGGGGGACGCGGCGCCCGAGCGGCCCGGGACGGGCCCGGCCGCCGAACTGCTCGCCGCCCTCGAGACGGGCGGTGCCCTCTTCGGTGCCGACCTCGCCCGCCGGACCGGACGGCTCCCCTCCGACGTCGACGCCGGGCTGTGGGACCTCGTCGCTCGCGGCCTGGCGACGGCCGACAGCTTCGGCGCAGCTCGGCACCTCCTCGGAAGCCGACGGCGGCGCGACCCTCTCGCCCGTCGCCGGGGGCTCGGGTCGGCTCGTGCCCGCCTCGCCGTCCGTACCGGCGGTGGGACGGGACGGTGGTCTCTGCTGGCAGACGCCGCTTCCGGGGGAGGCGGCACCGGTCGTGATGCTGCCGAGACCGACGACGTCGCCGAGGCCGTCGCCGAGCAGCTGCTCGCCCGGTGGGGCGTGGTGTGCTGGGAGGTGACTGCACGGGAGGCGCTCGCCGTCCCCTGGCGCATCGTCGTCCGAGCCCTGCGCCGACTCGAGGCGCGAGGGACCGTGGTGGGCGGCCGCTTCGTGGCGGGCCTGTCGGGTGAGCAGTACGCCGCCCCGGCGGCCGTCACCCTGCTCGAAGCCGTGCGGGACGGCCACCCCGGACCGGCGGGCACGGACGCCGTCGTCGGCGAGGTCACGACGGTCAACGCCACCGACCCGCTCAACGTCGTGGGCACGCTCGTGCCTGGGGTGCGCACACCAGCGGTGCGCACCCGGCGGGTCACCTACCGGGCCGGCGTCCCCGACGCCGCCGACGGCGGAGCGGTCAGCGCATCACCCGGCGCACGCCGGAACCGGTCGCCAGCTCCGGCGGCACCAGGTTGATGAACGTCGGCACGGGGATCGGCTCGATCTCCTCGTGGCCGTCGCCCGGGTGGGGCGCCATCTCGGTCGTCCGGTACTCGCCCTCGGGGGTCAGCGTGACCACGACGGGGTGCTTGCGCTTTCCGGCCGCTTCGTAGCCCTGGAGCTCCTTGCAGATCTGGTACGTCACGAAGAACGTCAGGATCGGCAGGACGATGACGATGATCCGGAAGGTGATGAGCACCGACTGGAGCGGCACGTTGAAGAAGTTGGCGAGCACGTCCGTCGACGAGGCGCAGAAGACCATGAAGAGGAGCATGAAGACCGACGCGCCAGCCGCCGTCCGCTTCGGCCGGTCACGCGGTCGATCCAGCAGGTTGTGGTAGGCGCGGTCCTTCGTGAGCTTCGCCTCGAGGAACGGCCAGGCGAAGAAGAGGTTGAAGACGATGCCCGGGAACAGCACGGCGGGCAAGAAGACCTCGAGGGGCCAGGTGTGGCCCCAGCCGACGAACTCCCAGCTGGGCATGATGCGCAGGGCACCGTCCAGCCAGCCCATGTACCAGTCGGGCTGGACGGCGTAGGAGATCTGGTACGGCTGGTACGGGCCGAACTGCCAGATGGGGTTGATCTGGGCGAAGCCGGCGAGCAGGAAGATCGTCGCCGTCGTCATGAACATGAACCCCGTCGTCTTCGCCATGAACGTCGGGAACATCGGCGAGCCGACCACGTTGTGCTCGGTCCGCCCCTTGCCGGGGAACTGGGTGTGCTTCTGCTTGACGAGCAGGCCCAGGTGGGCGGCGAGGAGCCCCACGATGATCGCCGGGATGATCAACACGTGGATGATGAAGAACCGCGGGATGATGATCCCGTTACCCGGGTAGTTGCCGCCGAAGAGGAAGAAGGCGATGTACGAGCCCACGATCGGGATCGACTCGAGGATCGAGTAGGCGATCCGGATGCCGGTGCCCGAGACGAGGTCGTCGGGGAGCGAGTAGCCGAGGAACCCGTTCAAGATGCCGAGCAACAGCATCGAGACGCCGACGACCCAGTTGAGCTCGCGGGGCTTGCGGAAGGCGCCGGTGAAGAACACCCGGGCCATGTGCACGGCGATCGAGCCGAGGAAGATGTCGGCGGCCCAGTGGTGGGCCTGGCGCATCAGGAGGCCGGACTTGACGTCGAAGGACAGCCCGATCGTCGACGCGTACGCCTCGGACACCCGCTGGCCCCGCAGCGGCAGGTAGGAGCCGTGGTAGATGACCTCCTTGGCGGAGGGCACGTAGTAGAGGGTGAGGAACACCCCCGTGGCGAGCAGGACCACGAACGAGTACAGGGCGATCTCGCCCAGCATGAACGACCAGTGGTCGGGGAAGATCTTGTCGAGGAACGTGCGGCCGCCCTTGGCGACCCCGAGGCGGTCGTCGACCCAGCGCAGGGACTTGTCGATCATGGACGCTCCCAGAACCCGGGGCCGACGGGCTGGTCGTAGCCGGCCTGCGAACGGAGGAAGCCCTGGGCGTCGACCTTCAGGGGCAGCTGCGGCAGGGGCCGCGGCGCCGGGCCGAACTCGGGGATGGCGCCGGCCACGACGTTGAAGATCGACTGGTGGCACGGGCAGACGAGCTGCTGGGTCTGCTCCTGGTAGAGCCCGACGGGGCAGCCGAGGTGGGTGCACATCTTCGAGTAGGCGACGTACCCGCGGACGGTCCAGTCGGAGCGGCCCGGCGGCGCAAGCGGGAACGGCGGCTCACCCGGGGCGATGTCGGCCAGGCGGATGAGGATGGTCTGGTCGGGGGAGGAGCCCTCGAACCCCTTGGGGAAGACCGTCAGGACGCCACCGACGTCGAGGTCGGAGACCTTGACCGGCCGGCCCTCGAGGCTCACCAGCAGCGAGTCCTTCTTCCAGTTGGTGGTGAAGAGCGCCCGGCCCGGCTTGGGCCCGAGCGAGCGGATGAGCGGGAACGCCGCCACCACCCCGAACGTGCCGGCCCCGAGGGCGAAGAGGCCACCGAGCACCTTGCGCCGCTTCACGACGATGCCGCCGCGCTCGAGCACCGCCGCGCTCATGGCGTCGCGCTCGGCCTCGGTCGAGTGGAAGTCGTGGCGCTCCTCGACGAAGGGGCCCTGCGGCATCAGGTACTTGCCCCACGCGGCGACGCCGAAGCCCAGGCCGAAGAGCCCGACCCCGAGGGTGGCGGCCTCCCACTGCACCTGGTCGCTGATCCAGAAGGTGATGCCGAAGCCAATGAAGCCGAGGAACCCGACCACCATCGACAGGACCGCCACCGCGTTCACGCGCTCGGGGTGGGCGGCGTACGGCTGGAGATGGGGGTCGTCGAGGGCTGCCACCGGAAGGGCGCCGGTCAGTTGCGGCGACTCGTCACTCACGCGCGCTCTCCGATCCAGAAGGCAACGAGAAGCAGCCCGCCCACGCCGATCAGGAGGGCGACGAAGCCCTCGGCCACCGGGCCGTTGCCGCCGAGGCCGAACCCGCCGCGGTTGGTCGGGTGCTGGATGACCTCGTGCACGTAGGCGACGATGTCGCGGGCCTGGGCGTTGGTGATGTTGCCGGCGCTGAAGTGCGGCATGTTGCCCGGTCCCGTGCGGATGGCCTCGATGATCTGGGTTGGGGTGGCCACGTGCAGGCTCGGGGCGAAGGCGCCGTCGGCCAGCGCGTCACCGGCGCCGGTGATGGTGTGGCAGGCGGCGCAGTTGAGGGTGAACAGGCTCTGCCCCTGGGCGAGGTTCGCCTGCGACAGGTTGACGTGGTAGATGGGCACGCCGACGCCCGGTGTGAACGACTGCACGTAGGCGGCGATCTCGAGGGTCTGGAGCGCGTTGAACCGGGGCGGCTTGCGGACGGCCTGCTCCGTCGGGTCGGCGAGGGGCATGCGGCCCGTGGACACCCAGAAGTCGATGGTGCCGGCACCGAGCCCCTGCAGGTTGGGCGCGCGGCTCGTGCCCACGGCGTCGGTCCCGTGGCAGCTCGCGCAGTTGGCGGCGAAGAGCGCCTCGCCGGGCGCGATGTAGGAGGACGGCAACGTGACCGGGTTGATGCCCGCGGCCTTGGCGGACGCCGACCCGGCGGCGCCCGAGGTGGTGGGAGCCACCGACGCGCTCGCCGTGGAGGCGTGCAGGCTCGACGCGGACGACGACGAACCGCTCGGGGCCGTCCCCGCCTGGGCGGCCGGCGTGAACGTGAGCAGTCCGGCCGCGGCCACTCCCGCCGCTACGCCGGCGGGCACCAACAGTCGAGCTCGGAGCAGTCTGCGCATGGGACGTGACACCTACTTGAGCAGGAAGAGGCAGCTGAACAGGCCGATCCAGACGATGTCGACGAAGTGCCAGTAGTAGCTGACCGCCTGGAAGACCGCCGTCTCCCCGGGGTCTCCCTTCGGGCCCTTCAGGCGCCCGAAGAGGAACACCATGGCCACCAGCCCGAGGAAGACGTGGAGGCCGTGGAGGCCCGTCATGATGTAGAAGAGCGAGCCGTACGCGGTCACGGTCGGGTCCGTCGCCGGAATGTGCGACAGCGTGATCCACTCGAAGAACTGGTTTCCCACGAAGGCCGAGCCCATGACGAGGGTGATCAGCAGCCAGAGCTTGGCGCTCCGGCGCTTGCCCTTCTCCTGGTCGAAGACGGCCTTCTGCATGGTGAAGCTCGACGACAGCAGGATGAAGGTGAAGACGCCGGCCTGGATGGTGTCGAGCTTGGTGCCCGGCGGTGGCCACACGGTGGCGTGGGCCCGGATGGTGAAGAACGCGGCGAAGAGGCCGCTGAAGAACATCACCTCCGAGCCGAGCCAGATCATGACGCCGACCGCCAGCATGGGCGGTCGGTCGGGGCGGTGGCGCGCGGTGGCCGGGCTGTCGACGGCGATCGCCTGGGTCACGGGCTCTTTTTTAGCCGAACCTGAGCGCCCCCGGCCAACTTCGCTCGTGACGGTCGCGTCACCCCTGCCGCGACCTGGGGACGAGCGGGAGGCACCCGGAGGCAGACCCGGGCGGTCGGCTCGACCGGCCACCCGCCGTGGCCTCGGGGAATGACCTCGGTGGTCCCGGCCACACGCGGTGGCGCACTCAGTCGCTCTCGGCGTCGAGGAAGCCGGGCAGACGGCCCGTGTAGACGACGGCCAGCCGTCGGGTCGGCCGGGTCAGCGCGACGTACAGCGTGCGCAGGCCGCGGGCGGTCTCCCCGGCCAGCTCGGCCGGCTCGACGACCACGACGGCGTCGAACTCGAGCCCGTTGGCCCCCTCGGCGCCCAGGACGACCAGCGGGGCGGCAAGGCTGCCCCGACCGGCGGTGCGCGGGTCGACGGCGTCCACGCCGGCGGCGGCGAGCGCCCCGAGGATGGCGGCGACCCGGTCCTCGGGCGCCAGCACCGCCACCCGCCCTTCCCCCACGGCCGCCAGCTCCTCGGCGGCGACCCGGGCCGCCGTCCCTGCCGTCCCTGCCGTCCCGGCACCGACGGCGACGAGCCGGGGCGCCATGCCACTGCGCCGCACCGGACGCGGAGGGTGGAGCTCGGGGGCGGCGATGGCGAGCACCCGGCCCGCCACGGCGAGGACCTCGGCCGGCGTCCGGTAGCTGACCGTCAGCTCGACCCGGCGCACGGGGCGACGCGACGGCAGGTGCGCCACGACGTCGTCCCACGTCCGGGCAGCCCAGGGCGCAGTGGCCTGGGCGATGTCGCCCACCACCGTCATCGATCCCGACAGGGACCGGCGAGCCAGCATGCGCAGCTGCATCGGGGAGAGGTCCTGCACCTCGTCCACGACGATGTGGCCGTAGCTCGGCGGCTGGTCGTCCGCCTTGCCCGAACGCGGACCGAGGAGGTGGCGTGCCTCGTCGACGAGGGCAGCGTCGCCCGGCGTCCACGGGACGGCCTCCAGCGAACCGGCGCGGGGACGCACGAGGAGGGCCTGCTCGTCGGGCGTGAGGACACCGCGGGCGGCGGCGGCGACGAGCGGAGGGGCACCGAAGAGGTCGTGGAGCAGCTCGTGGGGGGACAGGCGCGGCCACATCCGGTCGAGGGCGTCGCGGACCTCGGGCACCCGCCTGAACGCCCGGCCGAGCTCGCGGAGGTCGGCGACCTCGCCCCCACCGTCGAGCGGCTCGCCCCCGTGCGAACCGTCGCCGGCGGCGTCCGGGGCAGCACCGCCGGCGGCGGCCCGGGCGACGTGACGCTGGGCGCGGCGGAGCTGGTCGACGAGCGCGTCGACGACTGCTTGCTCGACGACCTTGCGGCGTGTGTTGTGGGTGCCGGGCCGCCGCTTCGCCGCCGCCACGATGCGGCGGGTCTCGGCCGCGGCGAGACGGAGCGCGTAGGCACCGAAGGGGACCGTGACGTCGCGCCGCAGCGGACGCTGGCGGGTGCGGACCGCCCGGGCGAGCACGGCAGCCATCCGGGCGTCGCCCTTCAGCCGCGCCACGTCGGCGGGCTCGTCGGCCGCGGCCCGGACCTCGGGCACCAGCCCGGTGATGGTCGAGAGCGTCACGCCCGACTCGCCGAGGGACGGGAGCACCTGCTCGATGTAGCGCAGGAACAGGGGGTTGGGCCCGACGACGAGCACGCCTTGGCGCTCGAGGGGGAAGCGGTGCGTGTAGAGGAGGTACGCGGCCCGGTGCAGGGCGACGGCGGTCTTTCCCGTCCCTGGTCCGCCCTGGACGACCAGCACGCCGCCCAGCGGAGCCCGGATGATCTCGTCCTGCTCGCGCTGGATGGTGGCGACGATGTCGGTCATCTGCCCCGAGCGGGCCCGGCCCAAGGCGGCGAGCAGGGCAGCGGGACCGCCGATGGGCACGTCGCCCACCACCAGCCCCTCGCCGGCAGCCTGGTCCGTCTTCGCCGGCGTCCCCTCGGCACCCGCACCCGGCTCGGCCGCGCCTCCCACGTCGAAGCGCTCGTCCTCGTAGCCCGTCACCTTGCGGTGCTCGACGGCCAGGTGGCGACGGAGCACGAGGCCCTGGGGGTCACGCCCGGTGGCGCGATAGAAGGGCTCGGCCACCGGGGCGCGCCAGTCGACGACCAGGGGCTCGTGGTCCGTCCCGTGGACGGCCAGGCGGCCGATGTGGAAGGTCTCGACCACGGCGGGGGCACCGGCGCCCTCGCTGGCGTCGGCGCCGGACGACGCCTCGGCGCGGGTGTCGATGCGGCCGAAGAGCAGGGCCTGGTCGCCGATGTCGAGCTGATCGAGACGGGCCAGGCTGGTGCGGACGATGACGTCGCGCTCGGTGCGCGACTGGAAGGTGCCGCCACGGCCGAGGTCGAGGACCTCGTCGAGCATGGCCCGGGCGTCGTCGCGCATGGCGTCGAGCCGGCGGTAGGCCTCGTCGACGACGTCCTGTTCGGCCGCGAGCTCTGCGTCCGGGCCCACCCGTACCTCCGTTCTGCGCTCCCCGGTACCGGGGAGCCTTCGATTCTACGCGCCCGGGGCAGGCGGGCTCCCTGGACGCCGCGGACCCCGACGGAGCCTGCTCCGAGCCCGCTCGAGCCGGGCGGTAGCGTCAGGGCGTGGCATCGCACCGCCCCCCCGACCGACCCGGGCCGACCGGCGCGGCGCGTCCCGCCGCCGGGCGCCACGACGGCTCGGCATTCGTGCGCGCCTGCCGGCGCCAGCCCGTCGAGCGGGTACCGGTGTGGTTCATGCGGCAAGCCGGGCGGTCGCTCCCCGAGTACCGCGCCCTGCGGGGCAGCGGCAGCATCCTCGAGGCCATCGCCCAGCCCGAGCTGGTCGCCGAGCTGACGCTCCAGCCCGTGCGCCGCTACGGCGCCGACGCCGCCATCCTCTTCTCCGACATCGTCGTGCCGGCGGCGGCGATCGGCGTCGGCGTCGACGTGCGCCCGGGGACCGGCCCGGTCGTCGAGCACCCCGTGCGGTCCCGCTCGGACCTCGCCCGGCTGCGACCCTTCGAGCCGGACGTCGATGCTCCCTGGGTCGGCGACGCCGTGTCGATCCTCGCCCGCGAGCTCGCCGTACCGCTCATCGGGTTCGCCGGTGGTCCCTTCACCGTGGCGAGCTACCTCGTCGAGGGCGGGCCGTCGCGCACCTTCGCCCGGGTGCGGGCGCTCATGCACGGCGAGCCGGAGCTGTGGTTCACCCTCCTCGACCGGCTCGCCGACATGGCCGTTGCCTCCCTCCGCTCGCAGCTCGACGCTGGGGCCAGCGCCGCGCAGCTCTTCGACAGCTGGGCGGGCGTGCTGCCGCCGCACCACTACGAGCGCCTGGTCCTGCCGGCGACCACGAGGATCCTGGCCGAGCTGGCGCGCTCCCACCCCGGGGTGCCGACCATCCTCTTCGGTGTCGGCACGGGCGAGCTGCTCTCGCTGATGGCGACGAGCGGCACCCAGGTGGTCGGCGTCGACTGGCGGGTGCCGCTCGACGTCGCGCGCCAGCGGGTCGGCCCCGACGTGGCCGTCCAGGGGAACCTCGACCCCGCCCTGTGCACGGCCACGATCGACGTCGCGCTCGCCGAAGCCCGGGACGTGCTGACCAGGGCCGGCGACGCGCCCGGCCACGTCTTCAACCTCGGCCACGGCGTCCTTCCCGAGACGGACCCCGCCGTGCTGGAGGCGGTGGTCGAGGTGGTCCACGCCGAGGGGCGTGCCGGCGTCGTCGACCCCACCCGGCCGGCCGCGGCGGCCAATCGGCCGGGCGGCCGGGCGCCAGGGGTGGCCACGTGACCGGCCAGCGGGTCGGGGTGCTCGTGATGGCGCACGGCACACCGGCGACGCCCGCCGACGTCGAGCCTTTCTACACGTCCATCCGCCGCGGCCGCCCACCCACGCCCGAGC
>JAJZJT010000063.1 GCA_021809995.1 Actinomycetes bacterium | reverse complement strand
GGGCCTCAGCCATGCCTGTCGGCCTCGGACCAGAGGTCGTAGACGGCGATGCCGAGCTCGCCGAGGAGGGTGCGCAGCAGTGGCAGGCTCAGTCCGATCACGTTGCTCGGGTTCCCCTCGACGCCGTCGACGAAGGGGGCCGACCTGCCGTCGAGGGTGAAGGCGCCGGCCACGGCCGTCGCCTCGCCGGTGGAGACGTAGGCGGCGAGCTCGTCCTCGGAGGTCTGGGCGAAGCGGACGGTCGTCCCCTCCACGGCCGACACGCTGCGACCGGTCGCCTCGTCGACCAGGCAGTGGCCGGTGTACAGCACGCCGGAGCACCCGCGCAGGTCTCGCAGCCAGTGGAGGGCCTCCTCGTCCGTCCGGGGCTTGCCGAAGCGCCGACCGCCGACGTCGAGCATCGAGTCACACCCGACGACCACGGCGCCGCCTCCCGGGCGGGCCACGGCCAGTGCTTTGCGCTCGGCCAGGGCGAGGACGAGCGACGCGGTGTCGGAGGCGTCGACGGCCTCCTCGTCGACGCCGCTCACGACCACCTTCGGTGCGAAGCCTGCGTCGCGCAGCAGTCGGAGCCGGGCCGGCGACCCCGAGGCCAGCACCAGCGTCCGGCCACCGCGCCGCGCCAGCACGTGGGCGGCGGCGTCGGCACGCACGGCGGGCTCGGGTCGTACGGTCACCCCGACAGCGTAGGGCCGCCGGCACGCCGGCCGGTCACCGCCCAGTGGTCGCATCAAGACCGGTGCGGTGGTGGCACGCTTCCGGTGGCCCCGTCGGCGCGCGACCATGGAGCGATGACGGACGCTGGAACCACGCTCGCCCCCACCCGTGGCGATCCCCAGGTCGACGGGGACCACGAGCGGATGTCCCACATCGTGCTCGAGGGCTACACGCCCGAAGGTGGCGATTTCGTCCCCGCGGGCCCGACCGTGGTCGAAGGGATCGTGAACGGGACGGCGGTCCGGGCGCTCTGCGGCAAGGTGTGGGTACCGGGCCGTGACCCGAAGCGCTACCCGCTCTGCCCGACGTGCAAGGACATCGCCGAGCGCCAGGGGTGGAAGCTCCCGGCCGGGTGACAGCCCGGGCCCGGCGGGCTCAGTGCTCGGCGCCCGTGCCAGCTGCAGCGAACCCGCCCGCTGGGGCGACGACCACGGCCTGATCGGCGGCGAGGACCCCCGAGTAGGGCGAGCCTTCGCCGACGCCGTCGCTCGCTAGGCGTACCACCGGGCGACCGCCCGACGCCTCGAGGGGGACGGCGCGCGCGTTCCCCGTCGTGTTCACCAGCACGGTCCACGCGCCGGGCCCGTCCCCGCGCCGGAAGGCGAGCACGCCGTCCGGCGCGTCGAGGAGCTCCTGGCCACCTGACCTGAGCACGCCCGAGGAGCGCCGAAGGGCGAGCGCACGGCGGTAGAGGTGGAGGATGGAGGTGGGGTCGGCGGCGAGGCTCGCGATGTTGCGGGTGGCGCACCCGGCGGGGAACGGGAGCCAGGGGCGCGATCCGCCGACCGGCGGCCAGCCGTGGTCGTCGGAGGAGTCCCACGGCAGGGGGGCTCGGCAGCCGTCCCGCCCGCCGGGGTCGAGACGTTGCTCGTCCGGCACCTCGGCGTCCTCGAGCCCGAGCTCCTCTCCCTGGTAGAGGAAGGGAGTCCCTCGGAGCGCGAGGAGCGTGACGGCGGCCGCTCGAACCCGTGCCTCGCTGCGCCGGGCGCGCGTCGCCGGGTCCTCCCCGGCCGTCGCTGCGGCCCGGTCGTAGCGGGTCCGCGGGCGCGCGTTGTCGTGGTTGGCCAGTACCCAGGTGGGCCAGGCGTCCCGGGGCCCGAGCTCCGCTTCGACGGCGCGGATGCACTCGCGCCACGCGTCGGCGTCCCAGGGGGCGAGGAGGGGCGGGAAGTTGAAGGCGAGGTGGAGCTCGTCACCGCGCCCGTAGTAGCGGGCGACACGTGCCGTCTCGAGCAGGTACACCTCGCCGACGATGACGCGGTCGCCCGGGTAGCCGTCGAGGAGCCTGCGCACCGCCCGCAGTCGTTCGTGGGTCTGGTCCACGTCGTTCAGGACGGCGTGCGGCAGGCCGGCGACCTCGGGTGGGTCGTCGGGCAGCAAGGGGTCCTTGCCGATGGCGTGGACGACGTCGGCCCGGAACCCGTCCACGCCGCGGTCCAGCCAGAACCGGAGCACGTCGTGCATGGCGGCCTCGACGGCGGGCTCGTCCCAGTTGAGGTCCGGCTGGTCAGGCGTGAAGAGGTGCAGGTACCACTGGCCAGACGGGGGGTCGTAGCTCCAGGCCGGTGCGGCCGGGTCGAAGGCCGAGGCCCAGTTGTTCGGCGGCTGGCCCCCGGGGCGTCCGTCGCGCCAGACGTACCAGTTCCGCTGCGGGCTCGTGCGTCCGGAGCGCGCGGCGACGAACCAGGGGTGCTGGTCCGAGGTGTGGTTCGGTACCCAGTCGACGAGGACGCGCAGCCCCAGGTCGTGCGCGTCGGCGACGAGGGCGTCGAAGTCGGCGAGCGTGCCGAGGCGCGGGTCGACGTCGCAGTAGTCGCTCACGTCGTAGCCGAAGTCGGCCAGCGGGGACGGGTAGAAGGGGGAGAGCCACAGCGCGTCGACCCCGAGCCACGCGAGATGGTCGAGGTGGGCGCGAACGCCGGGCAGGTCGCCCACCCCGTCGCCGTCGCTGTCGGCGAACGACCGGGGGTAGACGTGGTAGACCACGGCGTCCTGCCACCACGGCACCGTTCCCGTCGATCGCTGTCGGCCGGCCGCCGCGTCCGGGCTGGCCGACGGTGCGCTGCCGGTGCTGGCGACGAGGCGTTCGGCGTCGGGGGGCACCTGCCAACGGTACCCGTGCGGCCCGCGTCGGCATGTCGGAGGGAGGCGGACCGTCAGGGCCACCCCGAGCGGTCACGGCTTGCGCAGATGGCCTGGGACTTCTGGCCTGGGACTTCACCACGGAGCCCGAGCTCGAGTGGATGGGGGAGCTGGTCGTCGAGGAGGCCTACCCCTCGAGACGGCCGCGCTCCCGCACGACGAGCTGGCTGACGTCGTCCGGCCCCTGCGGGTGCGGTTGAAGGCCCGGGGACTGTGGGCGGCCCACCTGCCCTCGGGGCTCGGCGGCGGAGGTCTCGGCCGGGTGCGGCTGGGTCCCATGTACGAGGTCCTCGGTAGGTGCGTGCGCGCCCCGGGGCGTCGTCGGCAAGAACGCGCCGGGCTCGGGCAATGCCGAGCTGCCGGCCCTCGGCGTCGAGCCTTCGGGGCGTGAGGAGCACCGCGAGCGCCGGCTCGAGCCGCTGCTCGGCGGCTCGTAGCGCGGCGGGTGCTCGACGATCGCCGTCGGAAGGTCGACCCGCGCCGACAGGTAAAGGGCGTCGATCCGGGAGGCGAGCTTCGTCAGGCCGCGGTCGCGGCACGTATGCCCGGGTCCACCACCATGCGAACGTTCGACTACCGGATCCGAGCGCGAAGAGGGCTCGGCGTCCATCTGTTCACCTACTCCGGGTCACCGGAGGCGACCCGGAGCCGCCGCGAGAGCTGCTCCGACCACGCACGTTCGAGATCGAGCCGGATCCACCCGAAGTCGTACTCGTCGGGGTGGACGCCGAAGGCGGCTCGGAAGCGGCGCACCTTGCGGAAGATAGTTGACCGGTGCCAGCCGCCCCGTTCGAGCTCGGCGAACCCGCCAGCAAGGTGCCACGCGAGCCAGAAGCCGATGAGCTCCGACTGCTCGAGGGCGTCCTCGGCGATCTCATCGCGGATGTCGGGGTCGAGGTCCATCGTCCACTGTCCCGGCTGGGAGAAGGCCTCGGTGCCCACCTCCTCGTCCAGCCGGTAGTGGAAGCCCCGCCACGCGGCGACGGCGACGCCAGAGCCTTCGAGGCTCTTGCTCTTGTCGGTCCGGAAGTCCGGCGGTCCGCCCATAGCTGAGATAATCGCATAAGTGCGACTATCGGTTCAGGACCGTCTGGCGCTTCGGCAGGCCCGGGTCGCGATACCCCATCCGTATTCTGTGCGACGGGTCGCCTCGCGCCTGCAGTGGCGGGGCAGCATTGCCATCTTGCCCGGATGGCCCACCATGGACCGCTTGGAGCCCTTCCCGCTGCGGGGATCCACGACCGCATCCGATCGCCCACGTACGGTCTACGGGGGATGACGGTTGACGCAGGACGAGACGGGCTCCAGCTGGTCGAGGACGTGCTCGAGGAGGCCTTCGGCCATGCCGAACCCAGTGCAGCTGTCATTCGAGGAACCGACTATGGAGCCTGACGTGCTCGATGCAGAGGAACGCGACGCCTACGGCGAGGTGTTCACGCGCCGGTGGGTGGCCGACCTCATCCTCGACCTGGTCGGGTACCTCCCGGAGCACGATCTGGCCGACATGGTGCTGGTGGAACCGGCATGCGGTGGAGGTGCCTTCCTGGAGCCGATCGTCGATCGGCTCATCGAGTCGGCGGTACGCCACGGGCATGCGCTCGACACGCTCGGAGATTCGCTCCGAGCCTTCGACCTGAAGGCGGCGAACGTCGAGCTGTCCCGGAAGTCCTCGATGTCGGCGCTGGTCACAGCCGGTGTTCCACCCGGACGGGCAGAGCAGATCGCGCGAGCATGGATCAACCAGGGTGACTTCCTCCTCGACGAACTCGATGACGAGGCGGCCAGTGGCGCCGACTTCGTCGTCGGCAATCCGCCCTACATCCGCATCGAGGACCTGCCCCCCGACCTCGTGCAGCGGTACCGGGCGGCGTGCCCGACGATGCAGGGCCGGGCCGACATCTACGTCGGGTTCTTCGAGCGGGGGCTTCAGCTCCTCCGCCCGCAGGGTCGTCTGGGGTTCATCTGCGCCGACCGGTGGATGCACAACCAGTACGGCGCAGGGCTCCGGAGATTGATCAGCGGCTCGTTCGCGGTCGAGTCCGTCATCACAATGCACGACGTCGACGCATTCGAGCAGGACGTGTCCGCCTACCCGGCCGTCACTGTCCTCAGGTCCGACCGTCAGGGTCGTGTGAGCGTCGCGGAGGCGACAGATGGGCTGGGGGCATCCAGCGCCCCGGGTCTCGTCGCCTGGCTCAAGGGATCGACGCCCCAACCCCAGTCCGCCCGTCACTTCAACGGCAGTCGGCTACCCGCATGGTTCGACGGTGGTGACCCCTGGCCGACCGGGAGCCCGAAACACCTCGAGCTGCTCCGCCAGCTCGAGCAGCGTTTCCCACCCCTCGAGGACTCCACCACCGGAACTCGTGTCGGTATCGGCGTGGCAACCGGTTGCGACGACGTGTTCATCACAACGGACCCGGATCTCGTTGAGGAGGACCGGCTGCTCCCGCTGCTGCTGGCCGACGATCTGCGCAGCGGAACCGCGGAGTGGCAAGGTCGATTCCTTGTCAATCCGTGGGACGACGATGGTCTCGTGGACCTGTCCCGTCATCCCCGCCTGCGTGCGTACTTCGAGGCGCATGCCCAGCGTCTCGGTGGTCGCCACGTTGCACGACGCCGACCTGACCAGTGGTACCGAACGATCGATCGCGTACAGCTGCGGCTGTTGGACCGGCCCCGGCTCGTCCTGCCTGACATGAAGTCGACATCACATCCGGTGCTTGACGCGGGGCCACACTACCCACACCACA
Organism: Actinomycetes bacterium; assembly: GCA_021809995.1. Lineage (GTDB taxonomy): Bacteria > Actinomycetota > Acidimicrobiia > Acidimicrobiales > RAAP-2 > JAJZJT01. The sequence continues at coordinate 6,381 of JAJZJT010000063.1, read as the reverse complement.
ACCTTTACCACGTCACCTCAAATTCCTGGGACCTCGAGGTGCTCGGCGGCCTGTTGCTCTCCAACCTCGCCAATCTCTTCGTCGGTGCCTACTGCGTCAAGATGCGGGGCGGCTGTTACCGGTTTCAGGCGCAGTACCTCCGGCGAATCCGGGTTCCGGTAATCGAGTCAATCCGCCCATTCGAGCAGAACGCCCTGAGACGAGCGTTCGCGTCCCGAGACGTGCCTGCAGCGACGGCGGTTGCGTGCAAGCTCTTCGGAATCGAACGATCAGCGCTCGCACCCTGACAGGACGGACATGCCGGCGAACACCCCGCAGAGCTCTCCCCTCAATCCGAAGTCGGTCCTTCTGACCAATCCCTACTGCGGCCCGCTCCGCACCATGTACGAGCACGTCATCTCGACGGGGGCGGCTAGCTGGAACCAGATCGAGGGCCGCTTCCTGTCCGCCATGTCGGAGTTCGACGGTGGACTCCCGACCACCCCAGGCACGGACGAGCAGAGCAAAGCGCTCAGTGCGGCGATCCAGAACGGCAAGGGCGACTGGTTCAACAACCTGCTGGCGGTGCTGCTGGAGCGGTGTGCCGGCATCGATGCACTGTACGTACGTCGCAAGGTGCCAGGCCTGATCATCCCCGAGCACAACCTCGATGGCGTCTATCCGGGGGAGCCGGATCGCGAGATCGAGTTCCTCCTCGAGGCGAAGATGATGGGGACGCCGAAGCATGCCAACAGCCCGGGAGAGAAGCCGTCCGGGCGATCCGGCTCCGCCGACACCAACAAGCGGGTGAAGGAGCTCGCCTTCAAGTCGATCGACCTCAAGGGTGAGGCGGCCCGCCGGCAGACCATCCTCGGTTCTCCACCGTCGGGCGGGGGTGCCGGCGGCGGTGACCTGTCAACATGGTTGCACGCCAGTCGGCCGAGGATCTTCTTCTTCATGGCCGTTCGTGTCCTGAGCGACTCGGACTTCACCGCCGTGCTCAGGTGGGCAGCGACGGCTGCCCAGGTGGTCGACGCCGTCGGCCTCTACGCCTACGAGCCCGAGGACGACAGCTTCACCCGGTACCGTCGACGGGGAGGTGTGCCGACCGAGTACGAGCTCGAACGGGTCTTGTACCGTGCGTGTGTCGAGGTCCGGGGGCTCAAGGGCGCACCGCCCAGGCCTCTCGATGCCGTGCCACCCAGCCCGGCGATGGCGGCAGCAGACGCGGAGCGAACTCAATGAGGTTGCTTGCTGATCGCAGGTGCCGTCTTACAGGGGGATGCCTCTCGGGTGTCTTTATCGGTCCGACGTGCAATCACGCCATGTCACCGTCTGACTTTCGAGCAGCACCGTTCATCGACCGCGAGGCGTTCGGCACTGTCCCTCTCCGCCAACCTCCAGTGAGGCAGGGCGACTACTGATCCACTGAACCGAGAAGGCGAGGAGACAAACCTCGACCGGTCCGGCGTCAGTAGCGGTAGGAGTCGGGCTTGTACGGACCGTCGACGGCCACGCCGATGTAGGAGGCCTGGCGCGCGGTGAGCGTCGTGAGCCGCACGCCGAGCGCGTCGAGATGGAGCCGGGCGACCTTCTCGTCGAGGTGCTTGGGCAGCACGTGGACCCCGATGCCGTACTGGTCGGCGTGGGTGTACAGCTCGACCTGGGCCATCGTCTGGTTGGTGAACGAGCTCGACATCACGAAGCTCGGGTGCCCGGTGGCGTTGCCGAGGTTGAGGAGACGACCCTCCGACAGGATGATGACGGCGTGGCCGTCGGCGAACACCCACTTGTCGACCTGGGGCTTGATGTTGACCCGCTCGACGCCTGGCACGGCGGCGAGGCCGGCCATGTCGATCTCGTTGTCGAAATGCCCGATGTTGCCCACGATCGCCTGGTGCTTCATCCGGCCCATGTGCTCGGCCGTGATGACGTCGCGGTTGCCGGTCGCCGTCACGAAGATGTCGGCTGTCTCGACCATGTCCTCCAGCGTGGCCACCTGGTACCCGTCCATGGCGGCCTGAAGGGCGCAGATCGGGTCGATCTCGGTGACCACCACACGAGCGCCCTGTCCCCGTAGCGACTCGGCGCAGCCCTTGCCGACGTCGCCGTAGCCGCAGATGACGGCGACCTTGCCACCGATCAGCACGTCGGTCGCCCGGTTGATGCCGTCGACGAGCGAGTGACGACAGCCGTACTTGTTGTCGAACTTCGACTTGGTCACGGCATCGTTGACATTGATCGCGGGAAAGAGCAGCGTGCCGTCCCGCTCCATCTCGGCGAGGCGGTGGACACCGGTGGTGGTCTCCTCGGAGACGCCCTTGATGCCGTTCGCGATGGTCGTCCAGCGCGTCGGGTCCGCGGCCAGGCTGCGGCCCAGTAGTGCGAGGACGACGCCGAACTCCTCGGACTCGGCCGTCGCCGGGTCCGGCACGGCACCGGCCTTCTCGAACTCGACCCCCTTGTGGACGAGCAGCGTGGCGTCACCGCCGTCGTCGAGGATCATGGTGGGGCCCTCATCCGGCCAGGTCAGCGCCTGCTCGGTGCACCACCAGTACTCCTCGAGGCTCTCGCCCTTCCAGGCGAAGACGGGAACGCCCCGAGGCTCGTCGACCGTCCCCTCGGGCCCGACGACCACGGCGGCGGCGGCGTGGTCCTGTGTCGAGAAGATGTTGCAGCTCGCCCAGCGGACCTCGGCTCCCAGCGCCACCAGCGTCTCGATGAGGACAGCGGTCTGCACCGTCATGTGGAGCGACCCGGTGATGCGCGCCCCGCGGAGCGGCTGCTCGGCCGCGAGCTCGGACCGCATCGCCATCAGTCCGGGCATCTCGTGCTCGGCCAGCGTGATCTCCTTGCGGCCGAACTCGGCGAGGGCCAGGTCGGCCACCTTGTGCTGGACCGGCGTGCGTTGGCTCGTCATCAAGGCTCCTTGGTCACGACGACGTCGATACGGTAGCCCAGCGACGGCGCCAGGCCCGTGGTCGGGTCCGTGGTCGGGTCCGGGGTCAGGCCCGGGGTCAGGCCCGTGGTCGGGTCAGTGGTCGGGTCAGTGGTCGGGTCAGTGGTCGGGTCAGTGGTCGGGTCAGTGGTCGGGTCCGGGGTCAGGCCCGTGGTCGGGTCCGTGGTCGGGTCCGTGGTCGGGTCCGTGGTCGGGTCAGTGGTCGGGTCAGTGCGTCACGGCGCGCCCCGCCGGGTCGAGCACCCACCACTGCCCGCCGAGGTTGAAGAGCCCTTGGCCGGTGGCCTGCCCGGGGGCGGTGTCGGGCAGCCAGCGGTAGAGGGGCCAGCCGTTGTAGGTGACCTGGCGGGACCCGTTCGCGCGGGCCACGGTCGAGAGCAGCTTCGGCGAGATGCCTGGGCCGGCGACGGGGTGGGACACGCCCGGCGGGAGGAGGTCGGGAGGCCACTGCACGGCGCAGATCTGATAGCAGGTCGGCACCGAACGGTGGTCGGGCACGAAGAGGTAGAGGGTGAGCCCTTGGCCCGTGACCAGCACGCTCCCGAGGTTCGGGATCGTCCGGGTGGTCACCTCGTAGGACGGGCCGGGCAGGAGGTCGTGCTGGCCGACGGCGTTGCCGAAGGTCGCCGGGGTGGCGCCCCGCAAGGTGCCCCCACAGGCGGCGAGGACGAGACCGGAGAGCGCGACGGCAGCGACGAGCCGGCCGGCGCGCCTCGCGACCGAGGATGGTGTCGGGCTGGCGGGGTGACGCGACCGCATGCCGCCATGATGGCAGCGGCGCCTCGAGGTCCGTTCGCGGTCGGGGGCGTGGGCTCAGCGTCGCCGGCGTCGCCGGCGCTTCCCGCCCTCGTCGTCGTCGTCTCGAGGCCGGGCCGCCGCGGCGTCGCGGGACCGAGGGCTCGACCCGTCGTACTGCACGGTGACCGCGTCGGCGAGCGAGCTGCCGTCGAGGGCCATCTTCAAGATGTCGGGGAACTCGGGCCCGCCCTTGACGACCGGGGGCTTCGGCGCCGTCGCGTAGCCGGGTGGTGGCGGCGGTACGGCGGCCTCGTCGGTCGGAGTGCCACCCGCCGAGGCCGGCTCGTTCCCACGGCTCGCTGCCGTCACGTCGCGGGCGTGGCCGTTCCCTGCCGGGTCCTGGTCCTCTCCTGAAGCGGCCGGAACCTCCTCGGTCGCTGCCACTGGCTCTGCCCGTGCCACTGGCTCTGCCGCTGGCGCCGCTACGGGTACGGCGGGGACCGGCGCCGGTGCAGGCGAGACGTCGGCCAGGTCGCTGGCCACCGGTTCCGTCGGTTCGGGGTCGGGGGCGGACGCGGTGACGGCAGCGGTCGTAGTGCTGAGGTCAGCACCGAGATCGGCGCTGCCATCGGGGTCGGCGCCCCCGGCCGCGGGGTTGATGCGCTCGGGAGAGAGGAGGAGGTCGTGGATGGAGAGCAGACCGGCGTCCTCGCTCACCTGGTCGCCGTCGTCCACCTGGTCGCCGTCGTCTAGCTCGGGTGTGTCGTCGTGCACCGAGGCGCTCGGCGTGCCGTCGTCCACCTGGTCGCCGTCGTCCGGGTGGACTTCGACCTCAAGCTCGAAGTCGAGATCGAGGTCGGGTGTGCGGTCGAGCCCGGGCGTCGACTGCTCGGTGCTGGCAGGCGCCGTCAGGTCGGGAACGAGCCCGCCGGGGTCGCTGGCGAGCAGGGAGACCGTCGGTTCGCCGGCAGGGGTCCGATGCTCGGCCGCGTCGTCGTACCCGTCTGCATCCTCGGCGGGCTCGGCGGGCGATCGGGTCTCCGTAGCAGTCGAGGTAGGTACGCGTAGGCCGACCGGCTCCGAGGTCGCAGGCCGGGGAGGCGGTGGAGGCGGTGGAGGCGGTGGCGCGCTGGAGCGCAGCGGCGGCCGGACGGCGCCGAGCCCGACGAGACGCGCCGGTGGCGCCGGTCCGACGGGTGTGGACGACAACCGCGGACGGGGCCCGGTCTCTGCCTCGGTGTCGGAGACGCCCTCTGCCTCGGTGTCGGAGACGCCCTCTGCCTCGGTGTCGGAGACGCCCTCTGCCTCGGTGTCGGAGACGCCCTCTGCCTCGGTGTCGGCCGAGCTGGGTTCGGCGTCATCGTGGCCGGTGTCGTCGGGTGCCGGCTCGGCCGAGAGCTCCGGCCCGGGCTCGGGACCCGGCCCTGGCGTGCCGGGCGGCGACGAGGAGCCGGTTGGCACGCGATGCCGGGTGCTCGGGGGGCGGAGCTCAGGAGGGTGCCACTTGCCGTCGGCTGCCAGCCACCAACCGTCTCCATGTGCCGTGTCGCTCATACCGCGCACCGATCTTCATGCCCGCCCAACTGGCACGGACCCCTCTAGATGCGTCCAGGCTACGCCGGATCAGCGACGGGCTGGGCCATCCGAGGCTGCCGTCCGTCCGAGCCACCCTGATGCCCCGACCGGCTTCTCTCGGCACCGCGTGCACCAGCCGTGAGCGCAGCGAACGCCCAGCGCACTGGTAGCGTCGAGCGCGCCGGGGTCGAGCCGCCGGACCGATCGGGCACCGTCGGTGCCCGGCCGGCGGGAGCACTCCGGCCCGGTTCGGAGGTGGTGGCATGGCGCTGTGCCCGGTTCGGGTCCCGATGGTGGGCTCGGTCGCCGAGCAGGTGGTCGGACGGGTGGTCGACGACGCGCTCGCACCGGTTCGCTCGGTCCTCGCCTCCCCGCTGCGGCGCTCGCTCGGAGAGCCCACGATCTCCTTCGATGACCCGCCCGGTGACCCTGGGCTCTTCGGGCCTGGGTCGGTCACCTGGCGCGTCCACGCCGACACCCCCTCGATGCTGATCGGCGGGGTCTCCTCTCTTCTCGTGCAGCTGCTCCACCCGGGAGCGATGGCCGGCGTTGCCGACCACTCGGTCTATGAGCGGGACCCAGCCGGTCGCCTTCGGCGGACAGGGACCTTCGTGGCGGGGACGACCTTCGGCTCGACGGCGACCGCCGAGGCGCTCATCACCGCCGTCCGCAGGGTCCACCACGCGGTGGTCGGCACCCGCCCCGACGGCGTCCCCTACGACGCGTCGGACCCGACGCTGCTCCGCTGGGTCCACGTCGCCGAGCACGCCCAGTTCGTCCGCGCCTACCAGCTCTTCGGGCCGAGGCCGCTGACCGCTCCCGAGGTCGACGCCTACTTCGCCGAGGTCGCCGTGGTGGCCCGGAAGCTCGGCGCCACCGGGGTGCCGGAGGATGCCGCGTCGGTGGCCCGGTGCTTTTCCGAGCTCCGTGGCGAGCTGGCCGTCGGCGAGCAGGCTCGCCGGGCGATCCACTTCATCCTCGAGCCCAAGTCGACGAACCCGGCCGAGCGGGCCGGCTACGTCGCCTTAGCCCAAGCCGCCGTCTCGATCGTCCCCGAGTGGGCCGCGGCCATGGTGGGGTTGTCGCAGCCGTGGCCGGTGCTCGTGGCCAACCGGATGCGGGCCCACGCG
>JAJZJT010000062.1 GCA_021809995.1 Actinomycetes bacterium | reverse complement strand
GCGAGCACGCCACCCCACAGGGCGCGTTCCAGCAGCGGGGCCACCGGCGCCACGGGCTCGGTGCTGCCGTACCGGTCCAGCAGCCACGGCAACCCGACTGACGGCTTCGTCAGCTCTCGACCGGCGAACCCTGGGCGTCGACGCCACACAGCCGTCGCCAGCCCACGGGGATGCGTCCCGGGCGGAGCACGCCGCCATCGAGCAGGGCGCCGAGAACGGGACGGAGGGCCTCGCGGCGCAACGCGACGCGCGCCGGCGTGCGGATCGCCCGCCTCCATGTCGCGAACGCTGGCAGCCCGACGGTGGCGAACACGCCGGGGTGGACGATCCCGTCGAACATGGTCTGCGCGACGAGCGGCACCAACCGCCGGACCAGCAAGCGGTCGAGCGCCGACGCCTGCTGCCAGAGCTCCGGCAGGACCATCCGGGCGTAGGCGAGGTGCCGGGCCTCCTCCATCCGGTGGTACCGGTTGACCTCGCGGACGAACGGGTCCGTCTCCGCATGGTCCACCATCTTCTTCTGCAGCAGGTCGGGGATCTCCTCACCCGCCAGTACAAGGACGCACAGAACGACCGGCCGCCGCACCAACGCCCGGGCCACCCGTCGGAAGATCCAGTGCCGCACGCCGACGTCGATGGGGTTGACGGCCGTCGGGGCGAGCTGGTCGACCAGACGCACGAAGAGCCGCGAGTGGCGCGTCTCCTCACCGATCTCGTGGAGCATGTAGGTGACGCGGGGGTCGGTCAGCTCGCCCGCGAAGGCGATCTCGCTGGCAAACCCCGACATGAGGAGCGCCTCGAAGCGGATGCCGGCGATCACGATCGACGCCAGCTCCTCGCGCGACAGGCGGACCAACTGCTCCTCGGTGAGCTCGAGGTCGAGCCCGGCGGCGATGCTGAGCTCGGCCGGGATGACCCGTCCCGGGCCGATCGATCCGGCGACCTCGGTGTCAGGCTCGACGATCCGGCGCAACGATGCGGTGTTGAGGCGGTCGACGCGCTCCGAGGTCGCCGCCCGGTCGCGCGGCGAAGCGGACCGGGCCGCGGTCCGTGCCGGTACTGCTGCTTCGGTGGTGGTCAAGAGGACCTCCTTCGCATGGGCGCCACCGTCGAGCCGGCGGCGCGGTCGTCTCGAGGGTCGTCTCGCGGTTCGGGGCGGCGACGCTGGCGGCGAGGGGTGGGCACGGCGGTGTGCAGCGTGCCGGGCGACGTGTCGCCTCCTGCTCGAGCAGCGTCCTCGGCCGCCAGCCACGTCCCCGTGGTCCCGGCGGCGTCGAGGTTGGGGAGCCCGTCGCACGCCAGCGTCGTCAGGTACTGAGTGACCCGGCTGCGCGGCAACGTGCCTCGTTCGAGCCACCAGTCGCCGGTGGCGTGCACCATTCCCACCAGGGCGAACGCCCACGGCTCGGCCGGGCCGGAGTCGAGGCCTGCTGCGCGCAGCCCCTCGCCCAGCACGAGGGCGATCCGGCGGCCCACTCGCCAGAGGTAGTCGTTGAGCACCGCGCTGGGGTCGGCGGTCTCCGAGATCGTCCGGTGCACGAGGAAGCGATAGAGGTCGGCGTCCGACTCGATGAAGGAGAGATAGGCGTCGATGGTGGCGGTCACCAGCTCACGCGGCGTCGCGTCGGCGGCGAGCGCGCGGTCCAGCGCACCACTCACGAGGGCGAAGGCATGCTCGGCGATCGCCGCTACCAGCCCCGCCCGGTCGCCGAAGTGGCGGTAGAGGATCGGCTTGGTCACCCCCGCCTCGGCAGCCATTCGGTCCATCGAGGCGCCGGGGCCGTCCCGGCGCACCACGGCGATGGCGGCGTCGACCAGCTCGGCACGGCGGGCTGCGCGGCGAGCGTCACGGTCGTCGGCAGCGCTACCCGGCTTCGTCGGCGCGCCGGCGTCCACGATCGCCGACGGCTGGGCCACCCCCGCCGCACCGGCGCCCCCGGGCGCCACCCAGCGCGGCGCGCCACGAGCCGCCTGCACGACGACGGCACGAGTGCGGCGGACCCCCTTCGGCATGTTACGGATGGTAACGTTACCGATGGTAACCGTCAAGGCGGCCAACGGCGGGGGCGCGACCCGGGTCACGCTCGATCGCACGGCCCAGCGGCTGAGCACGCTCGCCGGGCCGCCGGTGCCGGGACCGGGCCGCCGGTGCCGGAGCGCCGCCGGAGCGCCCCGCCTCAGCCCTACGGCTCGGCGCGTCGGCGAGCCAGCTCGGCGGCGACAGCCTTGCCGTCGGCCTGGCCTCGGCTGGCCTTCATGACGGCGCCAGTGAAGAAGCCGGTGAGCTTGTCCTCGCCGGACCGGTACCGTCCCCACTCGTCGGGGTGGGCGGCGATCGCGTCTGCCACCATGGCTGCGACGGCCTCGGACGACAGCGCCTCGAACCCGCGCTCGCGGGCCAGCTCGGCAGGGTCTCCCCCACCGTCGCGCAGCAGGTCGGCGAGGACCGTCTTCACCTGGGTGGCGGTCAGCTCGCCGGTCGCCTCCATGCGGAGGAGCGCCACGTAGGAGACAAGAGGGAGCCGACGGGCCGCGTCGGCGTCCGTCGCCGCCTCGTTGGCCGTGCGGGCAAGCGCCAGGGCAGCGGGGACACCCTCGGCCACGGCAGCCTCCACGAGCTCGTCGAGGCCCAGGTCGACCACGGTCGCCACCTGGTCTGAACGGGCACCGCCCGGCTCGACGGGCTCGTCGCCGAAGAGCGCGCCGAGCTTGCGGCGCCGCGCCGCGGGCATGGGGGGCAGGGCTTCGGCCACCGCCGAGCGCCACCCGTCGTCGGGGACGACGGGGACGAGGTCGGGCTCGAGGAAGTAGCGGTAGTCCTCGGCCTCCTCCTTCGAGCGCAGGGTGACCGTGGCGCCCCGGTCCTCGTCCCAGTGGCGAGTCTCCTGGCGCACGACGCCGCCGGACTCGAGCACCTCGACCTGACGCTGCGCCTCGTGCTCGACGGCGTGGGCGAGCGAGCGCAGCGAGTTCAGGTTCTTGATCTCGCAGCGAGTCCCGAGCTCGGACGACCCCGCACGGCGGACCGACACGTTGGCGTCGACCCGCATCGAGCCCTCCTCCATCTTGCCGTCGGAGGCACCCGTGGCGACCAGGATGGCGCGCAGCTCGGCAGCGTACGACCGGGCCTGGGCCGGCGAGCGCAGGTCGGGAGCGCTCACGATCTCGACCAGGGGGACGCCCGACCGGTTGTAGTCGACCAGCGAGTAGTCGGCACCGTGGATCCGCCCGGACGCCCCGGCGTGGGTCGTCTTGCCCGTGTCCTCCTCGAGGTGGGCCCGGACGATGCCCACGCGTGCGCCGTCGGGCAGCTCGAGCCAGCCGTCCGCGTTGATCGGCTCGTCGTACTGGCTGATCTGGTAGTCCTTCGGCATGTCCGGGTAGAAATAGTTCTTCCGGTGGAACGTGGACGGCCTGATGTCGCAGTGCAGCGCCGTGCCGATGGCCATGGCCAGCTCGACAGCTCGCTGGTTGAGCACCGGCAGCGAGCCCGGCAGGCCGAGGCACACCGGGCACACGTTGGTGTTCGGCTCGTCGCCGAAGCTGTTCGGACAGCCGCAGAACAGCTTCGTCGCCGTCTTGAGCTCGCAGTGGACCTCGAGGCCCACCACCAGCTCCCACCCGTCGTGACCGGGCACGCCGCTCATCGCTGCTCCTCCACGCCGACTGCGTTCCCGTCGCCGTCCACCAGTGCAGCGGCGGCCTCCACCACGGCCGCCGCCCGCAGCAGCGTGTTCTCGGCCAGCGCCGGCGCCATCAGCTGGACCCCTACCGGCAGGCCGTCGTCGCCGGTCCCGAAGGGCACGCTGATGGCCGGGTGGCCGGCCAGGTTCGAGGGGATCGTGCACACGTCCGAGAGGTACATGGCGAGCGGGTCCTCGAGCTTCGCCCCGAGGGCGAAGGCCGTGGTCGGCGACGTCGGTCCGAGCAGCAGGTCGAACCGCCGATAGGTGGTGGCGAACGCCTCGGCGATCAGGGTCCGGACCCGCAGCGCCTGGTTGTAGTAGGCGTCGACGTAGCCGGCCGACAGCGCGTAGGTCCCGAGCATGATCCTCCGCTTCACCTCGGCGCCGAATCCGGCCGTGCGCGTCGCCGTGTTCATGGCCACGACGTCGTCGGCGGCGACCCGCAGGCCGAAGCGCACCCCGTCGTAGCGGGCGAGGTTCGACGACGCCTCGGCCGGTGCGATGAGGTAGTAGGCGGAGAGCCCATAGCGGACCTCGGGGACCGACACCTCCTCGACGGACGCCCCCGCCGCGGCGCACGCCTCGGCCGCCTCGTGGACCCGTCGCACGACGTCGGGGGCCGCACCGTCGAGGTGCTCGGTGAGCACGCCCACGCTGAGGCCGTCGACCCCGTCCCCGACCACCGAGGCCATGCGCGGCGGCAGGCGGTCGAGCGACGTCGAGTCGAGGGGGTCGTGCCCGCCGATGACGTCGAAGAGCAAGGCGGCGTCGACGACCGAGGTGGCGAAGGGCCCGACCTGGTCCAGCGAGCTGGCAAAGGCGACCAGCCCGTACCGGGAGACGGCGCCGTAGGTCGGCTTCAGGCCGACGACGCCGCAGAGGGCAGCTGGCTGGCGGATCGACCCGCCGGTGTCGGAGCCGAGCGCGAGGGGGACGAACCCGGCGGCGACCGCGGCGGCCGAGCCACCCGAGGACCCACCGGGGACCCGCGACGTGTCCCACGGGTTGCGGGTCGGGCCGAAGGCCGACGTCTCGGTCGAGGAGCCCATGGCGAACTCGTCCATGTTGGACTTGCCGACCACCACGGCGCCCGCTTGGCGCAGGCGGGCGACGACGGTGGCGTCGTAGGGCGGGTGCCACCCCTCGAGGATGCGCGAGCCGCACGTGGTCGGTGCGCCCCGGGTGCAGAGGTTGTCCTTGACCGCGACCGGGACCCCGGCGAGCGGACCGGGGTCTTCGCCGGCGGCCACCCGTCGGTCGACCTCGGCCGCCTGGCGTCGGGCGTCGTCGGCCAGCACGGTGACGAAGGCGTGGACCTCCCCGTCCCCGTGTGCGATGGCGGCGAGCGACTCCTCGACGACGGCAGCGGCAGTCGTGCTCCCCGAGCGGACAGCGTCCGCCAAGGCCGACGCGGTGCGGGCCGGTGAGGGTCTCACGGGGCCTCGCCCAGGATACGCGGCACCCGGAACCGGTGGTCCTCCACGTCGGGGGCCCCAGCCAGCACCTCGTCCCGGTCGAGGCCCGGGCGGGGCTCGTCGGCCCGCAGCACGTTGGCGAGGGAGAGCGCGTGCGAGGTCGGTGGCACGCCGTCGAGGTCCAGCGCGGCCACGTCGGCAGCGTGGTCGAGGATGACCGCGAGCTGCCCTGTGAACCGGTCGAGCTCCTCGTCGTCGAGGTGGAGCCGGGCCAGCATCGCCACGTGGGCGACCTCCTGGCGGGTGAGGCGTCCGGCCGGGGTCCCTTCGGTGGCGCTCATCGGCTGGCCGCGGGGGACCCGAGCACCTCCGCGGCGAAGGCGACGACCCGCTCCTCCACCACCGGGGCGTCCCAGTCGAGCGTGGCCACGTGGTAGCTGCGCTCGAGCCACACCCGCTCGACGGGACCGCCCGCGGCCTGCTCCAGCAGCTCGCCGGAGTCCGCCGTGACGACGTGGTCCTCGCGGCTGGTGAGGAGGAGCACGGGGCAGCCGATGGCGCCCAACCGCTCGCCGAGCGAGTCGACCCCTTCGAAGAGGGAGAGGACGCAGGCGAGGGGTGTCCGGCTATAGGACGCCTCGACCACACCCTCCTTGGCGATGTCGGAGCCGATGCCGTCGACGAACGTCTCGCCGGACGCGAGCAGGTCGCGGATCGGACCCCGGAGCTCGTCGCCGGGCGCGGCGACGATGGGGTTGACCACGGCGATGCCGGCGACCTCGGGATGGTCAGCGGCGAGCGAGCAGGCCAGCGCGCCTCCCATCGAGAGGCCCGTGACGGCCACGCGCTCGCACCGGGCGGCGAGCGCCTGGTAGGCGGCTTCCGCCGCCCCCGACCAGTCCTCCCAGCGCGTGGTGGCCATGTCCTCGACGGCCGTGCCGTGCCCGGGCAGGAGCGGGAGCTCGACGGTGTGGCCGGCGCCGGCGAGCCGCTCGGCCAACGAGCGCATCGACTGGGGGTTGCCGGTGAACCCGTGGAGCACGAGGACGCCGGTCGGCCCGCCCTCTGCCGAGTACGGCTCGGCGCCGGTCATGATGGGTGCAGTCACGGCACGGGAGCCTACCGGCCGGGCGCGGCCCGCCGGGGGACGCGTCGACCCCGCACCGCCCGCGGAGGCGGGTCGGGCGGTAGGGTGATCGCCGTCCGAGGGGGCGGGCAGATCGTCCGACGACGAGGAGCGACGTAGCCATGGCGACCTATCACTTCCTGAGCGACGAGTGGATCGAGGCGGCCCGGGCCATCCGCGCCGAGTACGACGGCAAGGGGGCGTCCGTGCCCCACCAGGTCCGCATGAACCTGGTCATCACGGCCGTCCCCTTCGGAGACGGCACCGTGTCGGCGCACATGGACACGAGCGGCGGCGAGCTCGAGCTCGACATGGGCCACATCGACCCCGCCGACCTCACGGTCACGCTCGAGTACGACGTGGCGAAGGCCATCCTCGTCGAGGGGAACCCCCAGGCCGGCATGCAGGCGTTCATGAGCGGGCGGATCAAGGTCGACGGGGACATCGCCAAGCTGATGGCCATGCAGGGCGGCGTGCCCGACCCGCTCGCCGCCGAGATCGCCGGACGGATCAAGGACATCACCGCGTAGCCCCGGCACCCGGGCCGGGCGCGGTCCCTTCACGCCGTCGGCACCTCCGTCCGGGCACGCTGGCGCAACGGCCGGGGCGTGTCGCGTGTGAAGAGCCCGAAGACCACGGCGACGGCGGCCGCCACCGCCCCGACCGCGAACGCGTGGTGGAAGGCGGCCAGGTTGCCGTCGGTCCCGTGCCCCGACGCCTCGACCGTCTCCATCACCTGGATGCCGGCGACCACGCCGATCTGCGTGATCAGCTGCTGGGCCGCGCTCATGACCCCGAGCTCGTCCGCTGCCACCTCGTTGGCGGCCGACGACGCCGTCGACGGGGTCGATGTGCCGATCCCGATCCCCGACAGGGCCAGCGCGACCAGGATGAGGGCGAGCGACGGGTGCGGTCCCAGCTGGGTGAAGACGAGCATCGACACGCAGAGGACGCCCGCCCCGACAGCGATCGCGACCCGCTCCCCGACGACCACGGCGGCGTAGCCGGCGATGGGGGCGACCACCGAGAAGAGCAGGGGCCGGGCCGTCGACACCAGCCCGGCGCGGGTCTCGCTGTAGCCGTAGACGCGCTCGGTCAGGATGGGGAAGAGGAAGAACCCTCCCATGTACGCGAAGTTGTTGAGCGCCAGGGCGCCCAGCGGGAACGTGAAGTTCCGCCTGCCGAAGTAGTGGAGGGGGACAAGGGGGCTCGGGGTCCGGCGCTCGTGGTGCACGAAGACCACGAGGCCAGCCGCGCAGACGGCGGCGGCGGCGACCGTGCCCGGTGCGGTGACCCCCCAGGTCGGCGCCTGGTTGAGGGCGAGCAGCCCGGCGGTCACCGCGAGGGAGAGCGTCAGCGAGCCGGCCCAGTCGAGCGAGTGCAGCGACGCCGTCGGGCGCGCTCCCGTGGCGTCGTTGCCACCCGCGCCGACCGGTCCGCCGACCACCGGAGCCGGCTCGGCCCCCGCGAGCGCCGGACCCCCGGCCGGTGAGAGCGGTTCGCCAGGGGCCGACCCGCCCGGGGCCTCGGCTGCTGCACGGTCGGCAGCCTCCCGCAAGGCCCCCCCGCCTGGCGCCCCGAAGCCGACTCGACCGGCGATCTCGTCCAGGCCGGCCCGGTCAGGCAGGACGATGACGGCCAGGAGGGCAGCGACCGCCATGAGGGGCAGCTCACCCCAGAAGAGCGCCCGCCACCCGAAGTACTGGATGATCGGCGCACCCACGGTCACCCCGATCACCGGACCGCCCGCACCGACCAGCGACCACCACCCCAGGGCCTTCACGCGGTCCTCGTGAGAGAAGGCCCGCAGCACGAGGGCCATCGACGCGGCACCCGTGGCGGCCCCTTCGACCCCGTCGAGGAGGCGGGCCCCGATGAGCACCCCGGCGTTGGGCGCCGTCGCCGTCAAGGTGACGCAGACCGCTGCGCCGAGGAGCCCCCACAGGTACAACCGCCGGTACCCACCGACGTCACCGAGCTTGCCCAGTATCGGCGCCGCCACGCCGAAGGTCAGCAGTGGTCCGGTGGACGTCCAGGTGAGCGTCGACACCGTCGTGTGGAGCTGGCGAGCCACCTCGGGGAGGGCCACCACGAAGACGGTGAAGGTGATGTTGACCGACAGCAGCCCGGCCAGGACCGTCCACAGGACCCACCACTGGTACCGCTCCGAGCTCCGCAGGCGGTGGTGCACGCGGTGGCGGGCGAGCCGCGGCCACGGCACGACGATGCCCGCCTCGGCCCCGGCGGCTGCCCCGCCGAGCAGGCGCTCGGCCTCGGCGAGGTCACGGGCGTCCTCGACGGGGCGCGTCGCGACCGGGTCTCGTGCGCTCGTGCCGTCTCCCCCGCTCCACTCGGCCCGCCCCGCCGGCGGTGGCTCGCCGGCCCCCCCGACCGGCTGCACAGCGTCAGCCGATCAGCCGCGGCATCTCTGCTGCGAGCTCGGCCACCGTCCAACGGTCGTCCTTCTCGATGGTCTCGGTCATCGTCCACGGCTGAAACAACCGGACCTGCCCGCCCTGGACGAAGAAGACCCTGCCGGTGATCGGGCATGCCTCGGTGGCGAGGTAGGCCACGAGCGGAGAGATGTTGGCGGGGTCCCACTTGTCGAAGACCGACGGGTCGCTGGGCACCTGGACGATGTCGGAGAGACCGGGGGTCTGCTCGGTCATCCGGGTGCGGGCGGCGGGTGCGATGGCATTGACCCGTACGCCGTAGCGAGAGAGCTCCTCGGCGGTGATCACCGTGAAGGCGGCGATGCCGGCCTTGGCCGCCCCGTAGTTGGCCTGGCCCGGGTTGCCGAGCAGCCCCGACGTCGACGACGTGTTCACGACGGCGGCGTGGACCTCCTTGCCGGCCTTGGACTGCTCCCGCCAGTAGGCGGCTGCATGCCGGGTGGGAACGAAGTGCCCCTTCAGGTGGACCTGGACGACCGCGTCCCACTCCGCTTCGGACATGTTGACGAGCACGCGGTCGCGGAGGATGCCCGCGTTGTTCACCAGCACGTTGACGTCGCCGAACGCCTCGACGGCGGTGTCGATCAGGTGCTTGCCGCCCTCCCAGTCGGTGATGTCGTCCGCGTTCGCGACCGCCTCGCCGCCGGCAGCGACGATCTCGTCGGCCACCTGCTGCGCCGGCGTGCGGTCATCGCCCGAGCCGTCGAGCGCCCCGCCCAGGTCGTTCACGACCACCTTCGCGCCTTCGGCCGCGAAGAGCAGGGCATGCTCGCGACCGATCCCCCGACCAGCCCCGGTGATGATGGCGATCCGTCCGTCGAGTGCACCCATGGTGGCCGTCTCCTGTCCGTCGCGGCTCCGCCGCGTCTTCGTCGCTGGGCGGCCGCGGGGACACGCGTCCGCACGCGGCCAACGTTGTCAGTCGCCTGGCGGCCAGGTCAAACCGGTTTCAGCGACGGGGCCCCGCCAGACAGGGGCCCCGTCGGCACCACCCCCGTCGGCACCACACGGCCCCCGAGGTCGGCTGCCTCGAGGGCGCCCACCATGCGCTCGACCCTGTGGCGGCCACCGGCCACCACGAGGTACTCGACGTTGCGGAGGTGGGACACCTCTCCGACCCGGCGCCCGGTCGGGCCATGGATGCCGATGCGCGCCCCGACGTAGCGCGCCGAGTCGAACCCCACCACGGCGACGTGGCCCCGCACGGTGCAGAGGTCGACGAGCTCGGCGAGGCCGAGCCAGGCCTCGTCGCTGTAGGAGAGGACGACCACCTCGGCCTCCAGCCCGGCGACCACCCGGGCCAGCGCGTCGGCCATGGTCCGCTTGGAGTTGAACGCGCTCCGGTTCCCCGGGTCGCGCAGGTCCGCCCGCTTGCATGCCACGCCGAAGTGCTCCGGCGCGTCCCAGGCAACGAGGGTCTCCCAGACGTGGTAGTTCCCGTCGTAGCGGTGGTGGTTGTACGGGGGGTCGACGTAGGCGAGGTCGACCGGCCCGAGCTCGGGCCGGCCCACCAGTTCGACGGCATCGCCGCGGACGGCGCGCCCGGGGCCCGGGACCAGCTCGGGGAGACGCAGCTCGAGTGGGCGCAGGGCCCTCGGTGCCCATCGCTTCAGGTACGCCATCTGCACGCCCGTCGTCGAGTCGACCCGATCGGCTGCCTCGAGGAGGCTCGTGACGAGCACCGGCCACAGGGGGGTACCCGCGTGGTCGCGTTCGATGGCGTCGCGGATGGCGTCGATGCGGGCGCCGTTGTCGGGGTGGAAGAACCGGGACCGCTCGCAGAACGTCTCGGTGACGTAGCCGGGCCGGCCGGGGAGCGTGGCGAGCTCGGCGAGGGCGGCCCGTGCCTCGTCGACGAGGCACGGGGTGGCCGCTGGGTCCGTGGCGACGTAGCACCGGGCGAGGACGTGGGCCGCTCGCGTCCGGTCGACGGCGACCACCTCCATGCCGAGGCGCTTGAACGCCTGTGCCACCCGGGTCGTGCCGGTGAAGAGGTCGAGCGCCCGGCGCGCTCCCGACGCGGCGGCGAGAACCGAGAGCGCCGGGACCAGGCGCCGCTTGGAGCCGAGGTACTTGATCACGGGCGGGCGCCCATGCGCCGGGACCACCAGCCCTCGTCGCGGGCGTGCGCGTGGAAGTGGTCGGGGATCTGGCGCATGACCCGGTCGAGCTTCCAGGCCCCGTGGCCGAACCGTTCGTCGGCCACTGCTCCCAGCACGGCGATCATGTGGCGGACGTCGGCCACGGGTGGGTCTGCGCCGTGGTGTCGCCACACCACGATGGGAACGTCGCACGCCTCGCAGTCGGCCACCCAGCACACCTCGTCCTCGGCGTGCCACGCAGTGAGGTGCGCCGCCTCGCACAGGTCGCACCCTTCTACGTGCCGACCAGCTCGGGGGCTCGCCGCGGCCCTGCCGGGGGGGCGCTCGTCACCACGGGTCGTGACCACGGTCCCGTTCCCGGCGGTCAGATCGTATAGAGGGTGACCGCCGTGCCCGGGAGCTCGGTGGTCCCCTGCCCGGGGTCGGTCAAGAAGACGTGGCCGCCGGCAGGTCCGTAGACGTTGCCCACGACGAGGCCCTGGGCCTGGAGGGCGGCGGTCGCCTGGCGCACCGTGTCGCCGACCACGTTGGGCACCGGCACGGGTTGGGGACCGAGCGAGACGTCGACCGTCACGGTCGAGCCGAACGGCTGGGGCCCGGCCGCAGCGTCCGGCGTGGTCCCGACCACCGCGTTGACCGGCACGGTGCTCGAGTAGACCTGGTGCTCGGTCACCGCGAACCCTGCCGCCTCGAGCGCGGCCTTGGCCGCCGCGTACGTCGATCCCGGTCCGGTGGACAGGGCCGGAACGGCGACGGGAGCATGCCCCTTCGAGGTGACGATGACGACCGTCGAACCGTAGGGCGCGTGCCCCGTCGGGCTCGTCCCCAGGATCCCCCCGACCGGGACGGACGAGCTGTACTGGGCGGCGGACGCCGGGCAGGTGCCCACCAGGTGGACGGCGGCCAGGGCCTTCGCCGCGTCCTTGCAGGACGAGTACGTGGTCAGGTCGGGGATCGTCACCGGGGGCTTCCCCTTCGACACGACCACGGCGATGGTGGCACCCTGCTTGGCGGTCACCCGGTGAGCGGCAGTCGAGGCGGCAGGGTGCTGGGAGACGATGCGGCCGGCCGGCACGGTGATGCTGTAGGCCGTCGACCGGCGCACCACCCGGAAGTGGTCTCCCGCCGTCGCCCGCTCGGCGCCGGTGACCGTGCTGCCCACCAGGTCGGGGACGGGGTGGCTCGGGACGAGGAGCTGCGCTCGGACGGCGTAGACCGCCCCCCCGGCCACGACGGCGGCCACCAGGGCCAGCACGGCCAGCACCTTCGGCCACCGCCGCCGGCGGCGCAGAGGAGTGGGCACGGCGTCGTCCCGGCCGGGCCCGCCGGGTCGACCGGGGAGCGGCGGCGGAGCGCCG
>JAJZJT010000061.1 GCA_021809995.1 Actinomycetes bacterium | reverse complement strand
ACCCGAGCTGCTCGAACGTCTTATGGAGACCTGAATGGATACTTCGCCGGACCATCGACAGCGGCAACCCCGACGCCGTCAAGCAGCTGCTTCACGAGCTGATCGACCGTGTCGAGATCACCCCCGACCGCCGTGCGTACCCCTACTTCTGGGTGCCGGCCGGCTGCGAGACCGGCACTCCGAGCGGAAAACCCGGCCCGGACGCGCCACCGGTGCCCGCCCATCAGGGGGACACCGGTTGGCTGTTCATGGCACATCGTGGAGGTGGCGGGAATCGAACCCGCGTCCTCCGGCTTCTCACTGGGCCTTCTCCGAGCGCAGCCGGTGAGCGGTTGTCGGGGGCGGCACCTGCACCGGCATCGATGCCGCCCCGTATCCGACTGAGGTGTCCCTGCCCGCCCGTCGGCGCAGCGGTCAGGTGAGCCCTGCTAGATGGCGCCCGGCTCCGGCCCGCAGGGCTTGGACCGGTCGGACGTCGCTGTGCTTAGGCAGCGAGCGCGAGCTGAGGCTCGGCGTTTGTTTTTGGTTCCGGCTCTTTAACGTGGCTCCGGAGACCACGGCTCGCTTCTCCCACTTCGACGACCGGAGTCGAAGCCTGTCACCCCCGTGTCCGGCGCCCTCCGGGCGCAGTCGTTGCTATCGGGACGCACCCCGCGGGATGCACCACCGTGGTGCCCGAGGCACCCGTGCGGCCTCGCCATCGTACCGTTCGGCACGGGCAGGCCGTGCTGTTCGCCCCCGGGAGCGGTTGCCGATCCCGCCCGACGACACCAAGGCTTCCGGACCGGCCGGTGCCTCACCCGCCTCGGCGAGCGGCGGCGCGCGCTTCCCGGGCTGCCTCGCGTGCGGCGTCGCGGGTGGCGATGGCGTGGCGCTTGTCGTAGAGGCGTCGGCCACGGGCGAGGGCGAGCTCGACCTTGGCCCGGCCGTCGCGGAAGAACACCGACAGTGGCACAAGGGTGAGGGCTTGCTGCTGGGTCCGTCCCATCCACTCGTCGATCTGGCGGCGGTGGAGGAGGAGCTTGCGCCTGCGGTCGGGCTCGTGGGCCCCGAAGCCGGTGGCCTGGGCGTACGGGGGGATGTGCAGCCCGAACAGCCACACCTCGCCGTCGACGACGCGCGCGTAGGTGTCCTGCAACGACACCCGACCGGCTCGCAGCGACTTCACCTCGGAGCCCTGCAGCACGAGACCGCACTCGATCGTCTCGAGGATGTCGTAGTCGTGCCGGGCGCGCCGGTTGGACGCGACCACCCGGTCGCCGTGGGGGGCGCCCTTCGCCCCGACGGTGCTCTTGCCTCGCTCGCCCTTGCGTGCCGCGCTCATCGCAGAGGCGACGGTACTCGGTCGCGCCCTCTCGGCTGCCGCTGCTCACGGCCGGACGGGGCGAGGACGGGGCCGCACCTGGCTACCCGCCGGCTCCTCTCGATGACCACCTCCAAGGGGTCACCCGTGGTCGCAGGAGGCGAACGAGCGACCGGGACGGGCCCCGCAGCGGCGTCCGGCCAGATGGCGGCTGTGGTGGCGACCAGGCGCTGGAGCGCTCTGGTCACGACGCCATCTGCCGGGTGTGCGCCGTTTGAGCCCCCCGCCGTGGGCGTCGAGATGGAGCTGGCCCTGGAGGGCGTCGTCGATCGACGCGCTGATCTGGCGCAGGGACTTGAGGAGCCGTGCCCCGGGCCGTGGTGGCTCGCCGACCTCGGCCGGGCGGGCTGTAGCCGTCGAAGCCGACAAGGTCGGTGTCGGCTGGTGGCACCGGTCGTCAAGACCGGGACCGTGCACCGACGACAGGAGCCGGCCGTGCCCGTACCGGCTTGCATGCGCCCTCCAGGTCGGCGTGGGTCGTGGACCCCGGATGGCCCGGGATCCCTTGGAACCGCTGATCTAGCCTGAGCCAATGCTCACCCTGCCCCACGACCTCTACGAGCAGATGGTCGCCCACTGCCTCGCCGGCCTTCCCGATGAGGCGTGCGGGCTCCTCGGCGGCGTGGACGAGACGGGCGAGGTGACGGCCTGCTACCCGACCCGCAACGCCGCCGCGTCGGCGAAGGTCTACACGGTCGACCCGCACGACCACCTCCGGGCCGACCGTGACGCCGAGGCGGCGGGCAACGCCATCATCGGCGTGTTCCACTCCCACACCCACACCGATGCCTACCCCTCGCCCACCGACGTCGCTCAGGCGCCGGACCCCACCTGGCACTACGTCTTGGTCTCGCTGCGGGACACCCACCCGGTCGTGCGCAGCTACCGGATCGAGGGCACTTCGGTGGCCGAGGAACCACTGGCCGTCGTCCCCCGGTAGAATCCGCACTGATGTGGTCGACTTTCGGGACTGGCCGGCACCGCCGGTCGTGCCGAAGGTGGCCTGACCAGCCACGGTGGCCCGAGGTGCCGCCGGGCCGAGCGTGACCAAGGGATCCGAGGAGGACACCGTGCCCGTCGCCGTGCACCTGCCGACCGTGCTCCGGCCGCATGCCGGAGGAGCGAAGACCGTCACCGCCGAGGGCAGCACCGTCGGCGAGGTGCTCGACGCGCTGGCCGCCGAGTTCCCGGGGCTCTCCGGCCAGGTCGTGAGCGACGACGGCGTGCTCCACCGGTTCGTGAACGTCTACGTCAACGACGACGACGTGCGCTACCTGTCGTCCCTCGACACGCCGGTCAAGGACGACGACGAGGTATCGATCCTCCCCGCCGTGGCCGGCGGAGCGTGACCGGGCCGGCGGCGCGGGCGAAGAGGCCACGGTGACTGTCCACGGCTCGGTGCTCGACCTCATCGGCAACACACCGATGGTCGACGTCAGCGCGCTCAGCCCCAACCCCGACGTCCGCATCCTCGTCAAGCTCGAGGGCCAGAACCCGGGCGGGTCCGTCAAGGACCGGGTCGCCCGCTCGATGGTCGAGCAGGCCGAGGCCGATGGGGTGCTCACGCCGGGGCAGACGCTGCTCGAGCCGTCCTCGGGCAACACGGGCATCGGCCTCGCCCTCGTGTGCCGACTGAAGGGCTACGAGCTCGTGGTCGTGCTGCCGTCCAACGTGTCCCCCGAGCGTCGGCAGCTCCTCGAGGTGTGGGGTGCCCGGATCGTCGAGTCGCCGGGCTCCGAGGGCTCGAACGGCGCCGTGCGCCTGGCCCGGGCCATGGCCGAGGAGCACCCCGAGTGGTGCTTCCTCTACCAGTACGCCAACCCCGCCAACCCCCGGGCGCACTACACGGGCACCGGTCCGGAGATCTGGCGGGACTGCCCCGAGGTGACCCACTTCGTCGCCGGGCTCGGCACGTCGGGGACGCTCCTCGGCGTCGGCCGCTACCTGAAGGAGCAGAACCCCGCCGTGCAGGTGTGGGCCGTCGAGCCCCCGGCGGGGGAGATGGTCGACGGCCTGCGCAACCTCGACGACGGCTACATCCCGCCGATCTTCGAGGACCAGGGAGGCGCCCAGCTCCTCGACCGCAAGACGGTGGTGAAGCCGCTCGAGTCGATCGAGTGGACTCGGCGCCTGGCCGACGTGGGCGTGTTCGCCGGCATCTCGACCGGCGCCGCCCTTGCCGGTGCCGCCCGGTGCGCGGCGTCGGTCGAGCGCGGGGTCGTCGTCGTCGTGTCGGCCGACGGCGGCTGGAAGTACCTCTCCACCGGCGCCTGGACGGACGACCTCGACGTCGTCGAGAAGCGGGCCCGGGCCACCATCTACTTCTGAGCCGATGACCATGCCTGGCGGCGGGGCGGTCGCCCCGGACCGGACGGGGCTCACCGTGCTCGTGCTCGGGTGCGACGGCAGCTGGCCGGGCCCGGGCGGCGCAGGCAGCGGCTACCTCGTACGGTCGCCCGGGGCTGCCGTGCTGCTCGACGCGGGACCTGGCGTCCTCTCCAACCTGCAGTGCCTGGGCGACCCCACGTCGTTGACCGCGGTGGTCGTCTCCCACGCTCACCCCGACCACTGGAGCGACCTGCCCGTGCTCGCTACCTACGTCCGGCTGGGCCTCGGCCGTCGCGAGCTTCCCGTTCTCGCACCGGCCGACGTCCCGCCGCGGGTCCCGCTCGGCTCGTCGTCGCCCGTCGTGTGGGACCTCGTCGGTGACGGTGACCGCCGTGTGGTCGGGGACCAGGTCCTCACCTTCTCGGCGACCGACCACCCGGGGACGACCCTCGCCGTGCGCGTCGACGGCGCCGGGCGGTCGATGGGCTACTCTGCCGACTCCGGCCCCGGATGGGGGCTCGACCGGCTCGGGCGAGGCCTCGACCTCGCCCTGTGCGAAGCGACCTTCACGGTCGCCGAGGAGGGGACGGCCAGGCACCTGAGCGGCCGCCAAGCCGGTGGACTGGCCCGCCGGGCCGGGGTCGGCACGCTCGTGGTGACGCACCGGTGGCCGACGTGCGACGCCACCGTCGTTCGGGACGAGGCGTCGGCCGCTTTCGGGGGGCCGGTCGGACAGGCAGTGATCGGAGAGGAGCTCACCGTATGACCCAGCGACCGCCTGCAGAGGAGCGCAACGCGCCCCCCGCTCCGGGAGCGCGTGCCGACCAGTTGCGTCGCGGGGACGGGCGCGCGCTCGACGAGCTGCGCCCGGTGCAGCTCGAGCGCGACTTCACCGTGTTCGCACCCGGGTCAGTGCTCGCCACCATGGGCCGGACCCGGGTGCTGTGCACGGCGTCCGTCGAGGACCGCGTGCCGCCTTGGATGCGAGGCTCCGGCAAGGGATGGGTGACGGCTGAGTACTCCCTTCTGCCCGGGTCGTCGCCCGAGCGGGTCTCGCGTGAAGCGGCCAAGGGCCGCCAGTCGGGCCGCACCCACGAGATCCAGCGCCTGATCGGCCGGTCGCTGCGCGCCGTCTGCGACCTGGTCGCACTGGGGGAGCTGCAGGTCACCGTCGACTGCGACGTGCTCCAGGCCGACGGCGGCACTCGCACGGCCTCCATCTGCGGCGCCTACGTCGCCCTCCACGACGCCTTCACCCGCCTCGTCCACCAAGGCACGCTGCGGGCACACCCGCTCGCCGACGCGGTGGCGGCGGTGTCGGTCGGCGTCGTCGACGGGGTGTGCATGCTCGACCTCCCCTACGAAGAGGACAGCCGGGCCGACGTGGACATGAACGTCGTCATGACCGGCTCCGGCCGCTTCGTCGAGGTGCAGGGGACTGCCGAGGGGATCGCCTTCACCAAGGGCGAGCTCGACGAGCTCCTCAGCCTCGCCGAGCACGGCATCGCCCAGCTCCTCGACGTGCAGGCGGCGACGCTGGCCGACCCCCCGCCGCGCCGGTGACCGAGCCGTTGCGGCTGGTGCTGGCGACTGCGAACCCCGACAAGGCCGCCGAGATCGCCACCCTGCTCGGCGACCGGCCTGGGCTCGCTGGTGGGGCGGCCGGCGTCATCGTCTTGCCCCGGCCTGCCCACGTGCCTGACGTGGACGAAACCGGTGAGACGCTCCTCGACAATGCCCGGCTGAAGGCCGAGGCCCTGCGCGATGCCACCGGGCTCGCCGCAGTGGCGGACGACACGGGGCTCGAGGTCGACGCGCTCGGTGGCGCCCCGGGGGTCTACTCGGCCCGGTTCGCCGGGCCCTCGGCCACCTACGACGACAACGTCACGGCGCTGCTCAATGCCCTGGAGCGGGCCGGTGCGTCGGTGCCGGCCGAGCGGCGCGCCCGGTTCACGACGATCGCCCTCGTGGCGTTCCCCGACGGCAGCGAGCTGTGGCAGTCCGGCTCGGTCGACGGCTGGATCGCGTCAGCGCCTCGCGGCGACCGGGGGTTCGGCTACGACCCGGTCTTCGTCCCAGACGAGGGGGATGGGCGCACGTTCGCCGAGCTCACCGCCGACGAGAAGCACGCACTGTCGCACCGTGGCCGGGCGTTCTCCGCCCTGGCCGAGGCGCTCGGGCAGCTCAGCCCGCCTCCGAGCCCGCCGACTCGGCCGAGGGGGACCACGGGTCCCCGGTGATCGGCGGCGGCATCACCGCCACGTCCGCAAGCGACGCGTCCTCCGACAGTCCGGGGGCGCCGTCGCCCGAGCCCGCGCCGAACGACGGCGGTAGGGGAAGCGACACGGCGGAACCACCCTCGAGCACGATCAGTCCGGCGTCGGCGAGCTCGCGCAGGCTGCGCAAGCCGGCGACCTGGTCGCTGCCGAGCGCCTCGAGCACGTCCTTCACGCTGTTCCCGCCGGCTCCGACCGTCGTGAGCACCTTCCACTGGTCTCCTCGGATCTGCACGTCGTCCCCGGGTGGGTGGGGAGCGAGCGCTACCACGGCATCCAGCGGGACCACGCTGCGTAGCTCGAACCACTCGGCGACCTGCGGTCGCACCTCGTCGAGGACGGCGGCGACCGGGACGGTCGGCTGGCCGCTCGAGGACACGAGGCCGGCGGTGAAGTAGAACCACCCCTCGGTCACGCACGCCAGCTCGAAGACGGCCTCGCCGACGGTGGTGGCCGACCCGACGGCAGCGTTGGAGAGCTCGCCGCGCTCCAGCCACAGCCTCCCGTCCACCGTCGGTCCCACCACCTGCAGCTCTCCGGTCTGCACGGTCGAAGACAGGAGCATGAGGACGTCGGAGAGGGTGAACACCCCGAGCGACCCGACGAGGGATGCCGCGGGCGCTTCTGCGGAGGACTCGGTTTGGTTCATCGTCGTTCCCTTCCCCTTGGGCGTGGCCCCGAGGTTAGGTGCACGGCTGCCGAAGACGCCAGGGTTTCCCGGACCGGCACCGCCTGGCGAGCGCCACGCCGGCCGGGGGCCGCCGCGTGCCCGCACCGACGCACCGGCCCCGTCCCGTCGTCGCCGGCGTGCCGGGCCCTCACGGCCGTGCTGCGGTCATCGACCGCTATGAGTGATTGAGTAAACACGTAATGAAGCAAGTCTGCCCGCTCGGACGCCCGCTGTCGAGTGCTGGTCCCGTGCTGGTCCCGTGCTGGTCCCGTCCGTGCGCCGTCTCGGGCAGCGACGTGCCCCGCGCGACGTGCCGGGGAGCGCGTGAGGGGACCCCGGCTAGCCTGCGGCGATGGCACCGAGCACGCACGACGGGGCCGGGCCGGCCCACTTCACCGACTACGGGGACTTCGCCCACCTGCGCTTCGAGCACCGAGGCGGCGGCGTCCTGCTGGTCACCATCGACCGCCCGGAGGTCCTGAACGCCGCCGACGAGCGACTCCATCGCGAGCTCGGGGCGGTCTGGAGCGTGGTGGACGCCGACGACGCGGTCGCCGTCTCGGTCGTCACGGGTGCCGGGCGGGCGTTCAGCGCAGGAGGGGACCTGGCGATGGTCGAACGCATGACGGTCGATCACGCTGCCGTCGTGGAGCAGTGGCGCGACGCAGGTGCCATCGTGGCGGCGATGCTCGGGTGCGCCAAGCCCGTCGTCTCGGCGGTCAACGGTGTCGCTGTTGGTGCCGGCCTCGCCGTCGCCCTGCTCGCCGACGTGAGCATCGTGGCCGAGTCGGCCCGTCTGTCGGACGGCCACGCCCGCTTGGGCGTGGCCGCGGGCGACCACGCCGTGGCGATCTGGCCGCTCCTGTGCGGGATGGCCAAGGCCAAGTACTACCTGATGACCGGGGAGTTCGTGACGGGTCCCGAGGCCGAGCGCATCGGGCTCGTCACGACGTGCGTGCCCGACGACGAGGTGGTGGACGCCGCCCTCGAGGTTGCCGGACGGCTGGCACGCTCCAGCCGGACCGCCGTGCAGTGGACCAAGCGGGCGCTCAACCAGTGGACGGCCCAGGCCATGCCCGCCTTTGGCGAGTCGCTCGCCCTCGAGATGTTGGGCTTCCTCGGTCCCGACGCCCGCGAGGGCCTGGCCGCTGTGCGTGAGCGCCGTGCACCTCGGTTCCCCTCCGCCGAGACCGGAGGAGCCGGGACCTGAGGGCCCCGAAGAGGGCCGTGTGCGGGCCGCTCAGGAGATCGTGACGAGGGTCCCGATCGGCGTCAGTGGATAGACGACCGCGGCGTTGGCCGGCGGCATCTCGACGCACCCGTTGCTCTGAGGGAAGCCGTAGGAGGCACGTACGAAGCCGTGGAGGGCGTCGCCGCCGTTGAAGTAGCTGACCCAGGGGATACCCGTGTCGTGGTAGTGGGTGCCGTTCGGGTTGGTCCCCGACATCGTGGTCACCCGGTAGCGGAGGTAGACGGGGTACGTGCCTGAGGCGGTGACGGCTCCGGGAACGCCCGTGTTGGCGGGCGTCGAGTACACCTGCTGGCCGTTGCGGTAGACGGTCGCCGTCTCCGGCAGGTTCTTCGACACGTAGACGTAGTCGTAGGGCGACGGGTCGACGGTTCCGGCGGCCACGTCGGCGAGGAGCTTCTGCCAGACCTGGGGACCGGCGATACCGTCGGTGGCAAGCCCGTTGTGGTCCTCGAAGGCCATGACGGCGCCCTTGGTGATGACGTTGGCGCTGCCTTGCGTCCACTGGGAGGAGAGGAACGCGGGTGGAGCCCACTTCCACGAGAACGTCCCCTCCTGCGGCTCGGCGGCGAGGACCGGGCTGGCGAGGGGGGTGGTAGGCGTGAAGCTGAGCGGCAGGTAGCCGGCCTCGGCGAGGAGCTGCTGCAGGCGGAGGTTCGTCCCGAGCGCCACCGTGAAGCCGTCGGTCGTGCCGGTCGCCAGGTGCTGCCCCGTCGTCGACACGATACCGCCGGCGCCGGCGGGGACGGTCACCGTCTCGTGGGTCGAGGGCACGAACGGGGCGGAGGCCACGAACGCGAAGGTCGTCGGCGTGACGAGCTCCCACGTGCCGGCGACGGCGGGGGAGATCGACGGGGTCGGTGACGTCGGGGAGACCGGCGCCGAGAACGTGACGGTCACCGAGGCATCGCTGGCCACGCCGGTCGAGCCGGTCGCGGGCGAGGTGGCGACGACGGTGAAGGGGCCCACGTGCTTGGACGCCTCCACGGCGCCCTTCGTGGTGGCGGTCGAGGCGGCCGTCGTGCTGGCGGAAGGCCGCACGACGACGGCGGCGACGCCGACGGCGACTACGGCGACCGACGCGGCCACGATGGCAGTGATCCAGCCGCGGCTCCGGGGTGTGCGTGCACCGCCGTCGTCGCGGCGCGGTCGCTGACTATGGGATCCCGACATGGCCACCTCCGTCCGCAGATGAGGTTAGCCGTACCGGTGGCCGATCCGACCGTCACCCCGGGTCGCCGCCGCTCGAGGTCCCACGGCCGCCGGCAGGGGGAGGCGGGGAGGCGGGGACCCGGCGAGGCGGAATCAGCCTGGCGTCGCCACCCGGGCGCGCACCGCCTGCTCGAGGCGGGCGACGACTTGGGGGTCGGTCAGCTTGCGCCCGTGCTCGTCGCGTACGTAGAAGGCGTCGACGACGGCCGGCCCGAAGGTGGAGACCCGGGCCGAGATGACGTCGAGCCGGCACTCGACGAGGGCGCGGGTGATCCGATGGAGCTGGCCGACGAGGTCCTCGGCTCGCACCTCGACGACACTGGCCGTCTCGGACGCGCGGTTGTCGACGGTGACCGTGGTCGTCACCAGTTGGGGGGTGACCGGACGCCGCGCCCCCCGGTACGTGCGAGCCCGCTCGTCGAGCCGAGCGTCGAGGTCGAGCGTGGCTGCCACGACGGCCTCGAGGTCGGTGGCGAGCCGCGAGGCCGTTGGCCAGCGACCCCGCGACGGCTCGACGGTGAACACCTCGACGGCGATGCCGTCGGCTCCGTCGATGTCGGCCGAGCGCACGTTGACCCCGTGCAGCGCCAAGATGCCGGTCACCTCGGCGAGGAGGCCGGGCCGGTCTGGCGCCACCACCGTCACCCACGGGTCGTCGACCGTCAGCACGGGCTTGCCGGTGGCGCGCACCTGGTCCATCACGGCCCGGTGGACGTCGACGATGCGGGGTGCCTGTGGCGCGGACGCTTCGCCGGCCAGCACGCGATCGACCCGCTCGACGAGCTGGGCGACGAGCCCCGCCTTCCACGGCCCCCACGCCGAGGGGCCCGTGGAGCGCCCGTCCGCCTCGACGAGCACGGCGAGCAGCGCGAGGGTGTCCGGGTCGCCGACCTCCTCCGCGACGCGCTGGGCGGTCACCGGGTCGTCGAGGTCGCGCCGGGTGGCTGCCTCGGGCAGCAAGAGGTGGAACCGGACGAGGTCGACCAGCACGTCCACGTCGCCGGGCGCGAAGCCCAGCCGCCGGCCGATCCGCGCTGCCAGCTCGACTCCGGCCTCGGTGTGGTCGCCTGGGTACCCCTTGCCGAGGTCGTGGAGGAGGGTGCCGACGAGCAGGAGGTCGCGCCGCTGGACCCGGCCGGCGAGCTCGGCGGCGGTCGCCGTGGCCTCGAGGAGATGCCGGTCGACGGTGAAGCGGTGGTACGGATTGCGCTGGGGCTTGTTGCGCACGCCGCGCCATTCGGGGAGGAAGCGAGCGAGGACGTCGCGGCGGTCGAGGGCCTCGAGGACGGCGATGGCGGGCTCGCCTGCCGCCAGCACGCGGACGAACTGGGCGCGAACGTCGTCCGGCCACGGTTCGGGCGGCGACGGCGCCTTGCGGCCGAGCAGGTTGAGCGCAGAGCGTGCGACGGGCTCGCCGCGCTCGGCGGCCACCGCGGCGAGCCGGAGGGCCAGTGCCGGGTCGGCGAGGTCGGCGTCGGGGAGGAGGGCCACCTCTCCGTCGACGAGCCCCACGCCCGCCTCGCCGACCACCGGGACGACGGGGCTGTCACCGTCCGGCGGCCCCGCGGACCGGCGAGCAAGCCGGTGGCGCCGCCCGCCCTGGCGGGCCCAGGTGGCCTGGCGCTGCCAGGCGTCGTCGCTCTCCCACGCCACCGTGCGCCCCGCGGCGGCGATCCGGTGCATGAGGGTGTCCCCGTCGGGCATGCCGAGGCGGGCTGCCACGGCTTCCTGCTCCTGCAGGACGAGCGTGTTGAGCTCGCGACCGGCCCGCCGGTGCAGCTCGACTCGTGCGGCGAGGAGCGTCGAGCGCGCGCTGGCCACGGCTACGACGTCCACGTAGTCGGCGAGCCGCGGGACGGCGGCGAGGAGCGCGTCGAGCCCGCTCACGTCGCGGAGGCCCCCGTGGCCCTCCTTCAGGTCGGGCTCGAGGAGGAACGCCACGTCGCCATGCTCGGCGTGGCGGGCCCGCTGGACCTCGGCGAGCTCGTCGAGCCGGTAGGGGCGCTGGCGTGCCCACTGAGCTCGGGCGTCGGCGAGGAACGCCTCGGCCATCCGGGCGTCGCCGGCGACCACGCGGCCGTCGAGCAGCCCGAGAGCGACGGGCAGGTCGGCCTGGGCCACGTCGAGGGCCTCGCGCGGGCGACGTACGCTGTGGTCGAGGGAGATGCCGTCGTCCCACACGGGGTACCAGATGGCATCCGCTGTCGCCGAGACGTCGCGGCCGCTGCGGTGCAGCAGCAGCACGTCGAGGTCACTAGCGGGGCAGAGCTCGGCACGGCCGTAGCCGCCCACCGCGACGAGGGCCGTTCCCCGGTCGTCCCCGCCGGTGGCCCGCTCGAAGAGCGCCGCCAGCCACCGGTCGGCGGCCGCTGTGTAGGCGACGCAGAACGCCTCGCCGACGAGGTCGGCGCGCTCGACGAGGGAGGCGCGCTCGGTGCGCAGCGACATCGACGGAACGTAGCACCGCGCCCACTCGGGCCAGGCCCCCCGGTACCCTGGGTGCATGGCACGCAGGAACCAGACGGTCGAGCCCTGGACGGAGACGGGCGGTGGTGTCCCGGAGCGGCGGCACGGGTCGGGGCTGCACGTGCTCGACGCCGTGCTGGTGGCCGGAGCCGTCGTCGTCGCCGTGGTCTTGGCGTTCGCCGTCCTCAACGTCCTTGCAGGCCTCGTGTGGTTCGCCGTGAAGACCGTCGTCGTCATCGCCGTGATCGCCGCGGTGGTGGGGCTGCTGGTCCGCCGGCGCCGCTGAGGACCCGCAGACCGGCACCGTCGAGGACGGGCACCTTCGCGGACCGACGCTGTCGAGGACGGACGCCGGGGGACGCGGCGTGAGTGACGTCGGTCGCCGCCGCCGGCAGGGCAGGGTCGGTCAGCTGGCAGCGCGGACCGAGTCGACGACGACGGCGTCTCGGCCAGCCTGCTTGGCACGGTAGAGGGCCCGGTCGGCCCGGGCGACCACGTGCTCGGCCGACTCGCCGGGGAACCACTGGGCGACCCCCGTCGAGATCGTCACGCGCCCGGGCACGGTGCGGGCGGTGACGCGGTGGTGGCCCGACGGGGCAGACGACGGCGACGCGGCGGCCGGGGAGATCGTC
>JAJZJT010000060.1 GCA_021809995.1 Actinomycetes bacterium | reverse complement strand
CTGCTCGCGGCCGTGACGGCCGCCGGCCGGACCTGGCAGACGCAAGGGGCGGCGTCCGAGATCGCAGCGAGGCGGGCCGGAGCCCTCCCCACCGGGGCCGCGCTGGCGGATCGCGTGGCGACCTCACGCACGCTCTTCGACCGCGTGCGCGCGGCGACCAACGCGCTCCAGCACCACCTCGGCGACATCATCGCCGTCGAGGTCAACGCGGCCGCCGACGCCCAGTCGTCGGCGAACATCGCGGCAGTGGTGACGGTCGCGTCGTCGGTACTGATCGGAGCGGCGGCGATCGTGGTCTACCGGCGGTCCGTGGCCCGGCCATTGGCGCGCCTGCTGGGCCAGGTCGGCACCGTGGCGGCCGGCCACCTCGACCAGCCCGTCGAGGCCAGCGGCCCCGCCGAGCTCGCCACCATCGCCCGGAGCGTCGAATCGATGCGCCAGCGCATCCTCGCCGACACGACGACCTCGGCAGCGCTGAGCGAGCAGCTCGCGGTCCGCGCCGAGAGCGACCGCATCGCCCGCGACCTCCACGACGTGGTCATCCAGCGCCTCTTCGCCGCCGGCCTGCGCCTGCTCGCCCTGGGCAGCCACCACCCCGAGGTCGCAGCCGAGAGCCGGGAGCTCGTCGACGACCTCGACGCCAGCATCCGCGAGCTCAGGGCGGTCATCTTCGGGCTGACCGTCCACCAGACGACCGGCGGGCTCAGCGACCGCGTGCACTCGCTCGTCGCCCACAGCGAGCGCAGCCTCGGGTTCACGCCGAAGGTGTCGGTTCGCGGCCCCGTCGACGAACTGGTCGACCGGGCGACGGCAGACCAGGTGGTCCCCGCCCTCGGCGAGCTGCTCACCAACGTCGCCCGCCACGCCCGGGCGAGCGCGGTCTCGGTCGTCCTCGACGCCACCCCCGGCCGCCTGTGCCTGGTCGTGGCCGACGACGGGGTGGGCATCCCAGCGCGCCAGGTCGTCGACGCGGGCGTGGGCGGCGGGCGGGGCCTCGTCAACCTGCAGGCGCGCGCCGAGGCCCTCGGCGGCGGTTGCGTCGTCCGGACGGGCGAGGACGGCGGCACCGTCGTCGAGTGGTCGGTCCCGCTCGAGTCCAGTCCGGTCGGCTGACGCCGGGGACGGGGAGGCTGGTGACGACCGCGCCGCACCGGATGGGCGCGGACCGGCGGCACCGGGTGGCTCTGCCCGGCGGAGCGACGGCGCCCGAGGCCGCTCCGGGTAGCCTGCGTGGGCGATGCACCAGGCCGGCGCCCGCGACCCCGTCTTCGCCGCCCGGCACCTCGTCGAGCTGGCCGAGCGCGTCGTGGTGCTCACCGGGGCGGGCATCTCGACGGACTCGGGGATCCCCGACTTCCGCGGTCCCGACGGCGTGTGGACACGGGACCCCGACGCCGAGCGCCGCGCCACCCTCGACGCCTACCTCGGCGATCCCGAGGTGCGCCGCGGAGCGTGGCGCAGCCGGCTGGCTGCGCCGGCGGGCTCGGCCGAGCCGAACGCCGGCCACCTGGCCCTCGTGGCCCTCGAGCACCAGGGGAAGCTCGACACCCTCGT
The DNA here is from genome assembly GCA_021809995.1 of Actinomycetes bacterium. Classification (GTDB taxonomy): domain Bacteria; phylum Actinomycetota; class Acidimicrobiia; order Acidimicrobiales; family RAAP-2; genus JAJZJT01. The sequence goes on along the minus strand of JAJZJT010000060.1, from coordinate 10,644 downwards.
CACCCAGAACATCGACGGCCTGCACCAGCGGGCGGGCAACGACCCTGCACGCGTGGTCGAGCTCCACGGCACCCTGCGCGACGTCGTGTGCCTGGCCTGCGGGGACCGCCACCCGGCAGCGGCGACGCTCGCGCGGGTCCGCGCCGGCGAGGAGGACCCGGCGTGCCTCCACTGCGGCGGTGTGCTGAAGTCGGCCACCATCAGCTTCGGACAGTCCCTGGTGGCCGCCGATCTCGAGCGTGCCGCACGGGCAGCCCGGCGGTGCGACCTGCTGGTCGCCGTCGGGACCACCCTGGCCGTGCACCCGGCGGCCGGGCTCGTCCCCCTCGCCGCCGACCACGGGGCGGACGTCGTCATCGTGAACGCCGAGCCAACCCCGTACGATCGCGTCGCCGACGTCGTCGTGCGGACACCGATCGGCGAGGCCCTGCCGGTCATCCTCGGGCCCGGCGACGGGCTCGAGGGGCTGCAGCCCCCTCAGCGACGGGTCACGTAGGCGTGGGCCTGGACGCCGACGAGGGCGACCAGGTTGCCGAGGGCGATGTTGACGTCGACGAGGTGCAGCCCCCAGGTGGGGCCGAGGGCCTCCGCGACGACGGGTCGGGTGTCGCCGGGCAGGTCGGTGGTGTCGACCTGCAACCAGCTGGCACCGTTCTGGTACTCGCAGCGCGCCCGGTAGCGGTCGGGGTAGGTGATCCACGGCGTGGAGACGTGCGCCGGCACGCTGACCGACGAGAAGACGCCCTTGACGGTGCCCGTCGGAAAGTACGGGTCGAGGACGGCGAACCGGTCGGGGTGAGCGAGGGACGCTGGGTTCACACAGAGGACCTGCAGCGGCGCCGACGACGTCGACACCGCGCCGCTCAACGCGCTGACGCCGGTGCCCGCCCGTCCGAACAGGCTGTCCGCTGGCGGCGTCTGGTCGAAGCTCGAGTAGGCCACGACGCACCCCGTCTCGGTCGTCGACGTGCAGGCCGGGATGTGGGCGAAGTCGCCGCCGACGAGCTTGCCCACCGGCACCTCGACGTTGCCGCCGAGGAGGATGGCCGACACGAGCAGCTTCCGCTGGGCGGGGCTCGGGTCGACCTCGGCGCGCAGCAGGCGGATGAGCATCGACGCGCCCTGCGAGTGGCCGATGAGGACCACGCCGCGCCCGTGGTCCTCGTGGGCGAGGAAGTACTTCCACGCCGCCAGGACGTCGCCGTAGGCGAGGGCGACCGACGGCGCCGTCGTCGCCCTGCCGAGCAGCGAGGTGACGGTGAGCTGCCGGTACATCGGCGCCCAGACGTTGCACACGGTCGAGAAGCGGGCCGCCTGGGCCTCGGCCACGGCCACTTCGGCGGGCTGGACGGCGAGCGTGGCGTTGCCGGTCGGCTGGGGGCTCACCGTCGGGTACACGTAGAAGCAGTTGACCGGCGGGCTCGCCGCCGGCCGCGCATGCTGGACGGACGTCGAGCCGTCGGCCCGCACGACGGTCGCCGCCAGGTCACCGGCGCACGGGTCGTGGGCCATGCCGGGGCGGCACAGCCAGACCGGCGCCCCGGGACCGATCTTGCTCGACGCCGCGGGGCTCGTGGTGGCCGGCGCCGCCGTGGGCGTCGACGACGAACAGGCGGCGAGCACGAGCGAGCCGGTCGCCACCAGGGCAAGGACACCGCCCAGGCGTGCCCTGCCCGGATGGGCCCGACCCCGCGTCCGTCTCTCGCCGCCACCGCCGCGTCGCCGTCCCATCAGGCTCCTCCCGTCCGCGCGAGCCCCGCGACCCCCTCGGTCCCGAGGCGTTGTCCGCCGGTCCCGCACCCGGGCGGGACGGACACCGGTCGACCGTAGCCGCGTCGGGCCGGGTGCCGAGCGCGTGGTCGGGCGGGGTCGCCGGCGGTCACGCCCGGCTCGGGTGGGAGCCTGGTGGGGACCGGCCGACCGGGCCGGGGTCAGCCGCCCGAGACGTCCTCGACGCGCTGACGACCCGCGCTGATGAACGGCATCATCGCCCGTAGCTCTGCACCGACCTTCTCGACCGGGTGCTGACGACCGGCCTCGCGCAGGGCGGTGAAGGTCGGTCGGCCCTTCCGGTTCTCCTCGACCCACTCGGCGGCGAAGGAGCCGTCGCGGATCTCGCCGAGGATGCGAGCCATCTCGTCCCGGACCGCCTGGTTGACCACCCGGGGTCCGCGTGTCAGGTCCCCGTACTCGGCGGTGTCGGAGATCGAGTAGCGCATGCCGCTGATGCCCTGCTCGTACATGAGGTCGACGATGAGCTTGAGCTCGTGGAGGCACTCGAAGTACGCGGACTCGGGCTGGTAGCCAGCACCGACCAGCGTCTCGAACCCGGCCTGCACGAGGGCGGTCAGGCCCCCGCAGAGCACGACCTGCTCGCCGAAGAGGTCCGTCTCGGTCTCCTCGGCGAAGGTGGTGTCGAGGACGCCGGCGCGGGTGGCCCCGATGGCGTGCGCGTAGGACAGGGCGAGGTCGTGCGCCTTGCCCGACGGGTCGGCGGCCACGGCCACGAGCGAGGGGACCCCGCCGCCCTCGGTGTAGGTGCGCCGCACCAGGTGACCGGGGCCCTTGGGGGCGACCATGGCGACGTCCACGCCCTCGGGCGGCGTGATGAGCCCGAAGCGGATGTTGAAGCCGTGGGCGAAGAACAGCGCGTCGCCGGGGACGAGGTGAGGAGCGACCTCGGCCTCGTAGACGGCAGCTTGCTCGGTGTCGGGGAGGAGGAGCATCACGACGTTGGCCTCGGCCGCTGCCTCGGCCACCGAGGTGACCCGCAGGCCCGCCTCCTCGGCCTTGCGCCGCGACGACGAGCCCGGGCGCAGCCCGACCCGCACGTCGACGCCGGACTCGGCGAGGTTGAGGGCATGGGCGTGCCCCTGGGAGCCGTAGCCGATCACTGCCACCTTGCGCCCCTGGATGAGCCCGGGGTCGGCGTCTCGTTCGTAGTAGAGGGTGGCCATGTCGTCAACCTGCCTTTTCGGTCTCTGTGCTGTCGGGGTCGTGGTCGTGGTCGGAGCCGCCGAAGGCGCGGGGCCGGTCGCTGAGCGAGGCGGGCGTCCGAGCGGCGGACCGGACGAGTTTAGGCAGGGCGACGCGCCCGGTCCGCTGGAGCTCCACGATGCCGTAGCCGCGCACCAGGTCCTCGAAGTCGTCGAGCTTGGTCGGAGCGCCGGCGACCATCACCGTCAGGCGGTCCGTGCCGACGTCGACGATCTTGCCTTCGAAGACGTTCACCAGCTGGATGACCTGGCCGCGCTCGGACTCGCCGGCCTCGATGGTGGCGAGCAGCAGCTCGCGCTCGCGGGCGCTGGCCGGGTCGAGCTCGGTGATCGAGACGACCGGGACCAGCTTGTCGAGCTGCTTGACCACCTGCTCGAGCGGGGCCGACTCGACGTCGACGACGATCGTGATGCGGCTGAAGCGCACGTCGTCGGAGGGCGCCACGGCCAGGCTGTAGATGTTGTAGCCGCGCCGGGAGAACAGGCCGGCGACACGGGCCAGCACGCCGGCCTTGTTCTCGACGAGGACGGTCAGGGTGTGGTGGCGCTTGTCGGTGCCGAAGGCAGGCATCAGCGACCTCCCTCCTGCTGGGCGGGGTCGACGACGATGTCGTCGTTCGACGCACCGGCGGGGACCATCGGGAACACCTTTTCGAAGGCGTCGGTCCGGAAGTCGATCACCACGGGGCGGTCGTCGACGTCGTTCGCCTTGTCGATGGCGGGCCCGACCTCGTCGGGCGACTCGACCCGGAGGCCGACGCAGCCCATCGCCTCGGCCCACCGGACATAGTCGGGCAGGTCCGGCGACAGGTAGACCTCCGAGTACCGCTCCTCGTAGAACATCTCCTGCCACTGGCGGACCATGCCGAGGTAGGCGTTGTTGAGGATGGCCACCTTGACGGGGATCCGCTCGGCGCTCGCCGTCACCAGCTCCTGGGCCGTCATCTGGAAGCAGCCGTCGCCGTCGACCGCCCACACCATCCGGTCGGGACGGCCGACCTTGGCGCCGATGGACGCCGGGACGGCGAAGCCCATGGTGCCGAGGCCGCCCGAGTTGACCCACGTGTAGGGGTGGTCGAAGCGCCACCACTGAGACGCGAACATCTGGTGCTGGCCCACTCCCGAGACGACGATCGTGTCGTCGGGCGTCGCGTCGCGCAGGGTCTCGAGCACGAACTGGGGCTTCAGCCCGTTCGCCGACCCCTCGGGGGAGCGGTCGTAGACGAGAGGGTGGCGTTCCTGCCACTCGGAGAGCTGGGCACGCCAGGGGGCCAGTCGGCTCCGGGGCAGGGCGGCGGCGGGCGTGCCGGCCAGCGCCTCCGCGCCGGCGGGCGCGTCGGCTGGGCTCCCGCCGCCCGGTGCCCGGGTCGACGCCGAGTGCGGGAGGCCAAGGGCCTCGAGCGCGGCGAGCAGCGCCTCGGTCACGATGCGGCAGTCCCCGGCGATGGCCACGTCGGCCCGCCGGATCTTGTTGAGCTCGGCCGGGTCGATGTCGACGTGGACCACCGTGGCGTCGGGGGCGAAGGCGTCGACCCTGCCCGTCACCCGGTCGTCGAAGCGGCTGCCGAGGGCGAGGAGCAGGTCCGCTCGCTGCATGGCGGTGACGGCCGTGTAGTTGCCGTGCATGCCCGGCATGCCCAGGCACAGCGGGTGCGAGTCGGGGAAGGCGCCCCGCGCCATCAGGGTCGTGACGACGGGGACGCCCGTGCGCTCGGCGAGCTCGCGCAGCGCGTCGGCGCCTCGGGCCTTCAGCACGCCGCCGCCGGCGTAGATGACCGGTCGCTCGGCGGCGAGCACGAGCTCGGCGGCTTTCTTGACGGCTGCCGGGTCGCCCTCGAGCACCGGGCGGTAGCCGGGGAGGTCGAGGTCGTCGGGTCCTGGCGAGTACCACTCCATCTCGGCGTTGGCGACGTCTTTCGGCAGGTCGACGAGGACAGGGCCCGGACGGCCGGTGGTGGCCACGTGGAAGGCCTCGGCGACCACGCGGGGGATGTCGGCGGCATCGGTGACCAGCCAGTTGTGCTTGGTGATCCCCATCGTGATGCCGGTGATGTCGCTCTCCTGGAACCCGTCGGTGCCGATCAGCGACGTGGCCACCTGGCCCGTGACCACCACCAGTGGGATCGAGTCCATGTAGGCGTCCGCCAGCGGCGTCACGATGTTGGTGGCGCCGGGCCCGCTCGTCACCATGGCCACCCCGGGACGGCCCGTCACGTGGGCATAGCCTTCGGCCATGTGCCCGGCGCCTTGCTCGTGGCGCACGAGGACGTGGCGGATCGACGAGTCGATGATCGGGTCGTAGACCGGCAGGATCGCCCCGCCGGGCAGGCCGAACATCACCTCGACCCCCTGCATCTCCAAGCTCTTGATCAGTGCCTGTGCTCCAGTCAGTCTCATCGGTGCTCCCTGGTCGTGCGGTGGGTCGGGTCTCGGTCGGGTCTCGGTCGGTGATCTGGGGTCCGCCGGCGTGCTCCGGGGGCGCTCGCCGGGCTCAGCCGGACGGGACGGACCCCGAACACGAAAACGACCTCCCGCAAGGGAGGTCGAACGGCGCACGCGGCAAGGCTCGTCGCGTGCGCTACAAAACGCGTACCTCGGCAGTGTGGCGAGCGATGGCCTGGGACATGATGACGCTCATTCTCGCACGTCGGGACCCCTCCCGGCAAGGGAGCGGGCTCCCGATCCCCCTCGGGTACGCCACGGGCCCCGACTACGGCTCGGTGACCGCTCCCCGTTCCGCCCCGGTGACCAGCCGTGCGTACTTGGCCAGCACGCCGGTCGTGTAGCGCGGTGCAGGGTGGGTGAGCGCGGCACGCCGACGGGCGAGCTCGCCCTCGTCGACGAGAAGGTCGATCGAGTGGCCCTCGACGTCGACCACGATCCGGTCGCCGTCGGCGACCAGGGCGATCGGCCCCCCTTCGACCGCCTCGGGGGCGACGTGGCCGATGCAGAAGCCGTGGGTCCCCCCCGAGAACCGCCCGTCGGTGACGAGGGCGCAGTCGCCGCCCCGGCCGACTCCCTTCATCGCTCCGGTGACGGCGAGCATCTCCCGCATGCCGGGGCCACCCTTGGGCCCCTCGTAGCGGATCACGACGACGGTCCCGGGCTCGATCGAGCCGGCGAGGATGGCCTCCATCGCCGCGTCCTCGCCGTCGAACACCCGTGCCGTGCCGTCGAAGTGGAGCTGGTCGATGCCGGCGACCTTGACCACCGATCCGGCAGGAGCGAGCGAGCCAGTCAGGACGGCGATCCCGCCCTGGGCGTGGATCGGGTCGTCCATCCGGTGGACCACGTCCCCGTCGGGCCCCGGCGGGTCGAGCGCGGCCAGGTTGTCGGCGACGCTCCGGCCGGTCACGGTGAGGCAGTCCCCGTCGATGAGGCCGGCCTCGAGCAGCTCCCGCATGACCACCGGCACGCCACCGATGCGGTCGAGGTCGCTCATGTGGTACTTGCCGTGCGGCTTCGTGTCGGCAAGGTGGGGGACCCGCGCCGCGACGACGTTGAAGTCGTCGAGCGACAGGTCGACCCGCGCCTCGTTGGCCACGGCCAGGAGGTGCAAGACGGCGTTCGTCGAACCGCCGAGCGCCATGACGACGGCAATGGCGTTGCGGAACGCCTCGACGGTCAGGATGTCCCGGGGCCGGACGCCCTGGCGGAGGAGCTCGACCACGGCCTGGCCCGACGCGAAGGCGAAGTCCTCGCGGCGCCGGTCCACGGCCGGTGCAGACGAGCTGCCCGGCAGGGACATGCCCAGGGCCTCGGCCACCGAAGCCATGGTGTTGGCGGTGAACATGCCGGCGCACGAGCCCTCGGTCGGACAGGCGTTGTGCTCGATGAGGGCGAGCTCCTCGTCGCTCAGGGCGTCGACGGCGTGGGACCCGACGGCCTCGAAGACCGAGGTGATGTCGAGGGCCTGGTCGCGCAGGCGCCCGGGGAGGATCGTCCCGCCGTAGAGGAACACCGTGGGCAGGTTGAGGCGCGCCGCCGCCATCAGCATGCCGGGCAGCGACTTGTCGCAGCCGGCGAGGGTCACCATGGCGTCGAAGCGCTCGGCGTGCATCACCGTCTCGACCGAGTCGGCGATCACCTCGCGGCTCACGAGCGACGCCCGCATGCCCTCGTGGCCCATCGAGATGCCGTCCGAGACGGCGATCGTCACGAACTCGAGCGGGAAGCCGCCGGCGGCGGCCACCCCGGCCTTCGCCCGGTCGGCCAGCCGGTCGAGCGGCAGGTTGCACGGGGTGACCTCGTTCCACGACGACGCCACGCCGACCTGTGGCTTGTCCCAGTCGGCATCCGTCATCCCGACGGCACGCAACATGGCTCGCGCCGGGGCGCGGGTCGGTCCGTCGGTCACCTCGCGGCTGCGTGGCTTGATCCCTTCGAGCGGCTGCTCCGACGGATCGGTGGTGGGGGCGTCGGTCATGGCGTGCATGGTACGACCCCAGCGGGACGGGACGCGCCGGAGCACGCCGGCACCTGTCCCGGACGGGTCGCCGGCACACGGTAGATTTGGCTGCCGTGCTCGAGCCGGCCGGAACGTGCCTCGGCCGGGGCCACCGAGGCGATGGTGCAGGCGCCGTGAGGGGTGGACGTGGGCAGACCGGGAGGCTGGAAGGCCCGCTATCGGGACGACTGGACGCTGCGCCAGAAAGGGCTGGCCGCCCTCGCGCTCCCCATCGTCGTCCTGCTAGGGGTCGCCGTCAGCCTCTCGCTGCTGTCGAGCGTGCGGAACGGTGACCTTGCCACCGAGCGCGGCGCGCTCGTCGTCCAACGGGACGCCACCGCCGTCGAAGGCCAGGCTGTCGCCGCCATCAGCGACGCACGCGGGCTCTTCCTCTCGCCCGCCGGGACGACCGGCCCTGCGACCGGTTCCGAGGCCGCTGCGTCGCGGGGCCTGCGACAGAGGATCGAGGCGCTGACGGGCAGTGTCGCCGCCCTCGGCCGAGACGCCGCCGCCCAGACAGCGCTCGCCCGGGTACGCGTGGCCGTGACCGACGAGCTCGCCGCCCTCGCTGCCGCCCGGGACAGCGCCCCGCCGTCGTCGACCGCGGTCGAGCAGCTCGTCGAAGGGCGCGCCGCCGGAGCGCTGGCCGAGCTCCAGGTCGCCGTCGACAACCTGGTCGCGGCGGCATCCCGACGCGACGCGGCGGCCGCCACCGCCGTGGCGGGCACCGACGCCTGGCTCGTGGTCGTGCTGGCCGCGGGCGGCTCCCTCGGGCTCGCCGGCATCGTGGTCGCCGTCGCAGCGACGAACCGGTCGATCACCCGACGCGTCGACCGTCTACGACGCGCCGTCGACCGGCTCGAGCGCGGTGAGCCGCTCGGGGACCTCCCCACGGGCTCCGACGAGATCGGCCGGGTCGCCGCCGGACTGGCCCGCGCCGACTTCCTCCTCGGCGACCAACGCCAGGTCCTGCGGGAGAGCCGGTCGTTCATGGAGGCGCTGCTCGAGCGCTCGCCGGTGGTGGCCTGGCGCATCGACATCGACACCGGCGCCATCGCCTACGTGAGCCCGAACTGCGTCGAACTGCTCGGTCTCGGCGCCGAGGAGGCCATGGGCTCCTACCATGCCGTCGCCGACCGGTTCGACCGCGAGGACCTCGAGGTGGCGCGGGCAACCGTGGAGCGCATCCAGCGGACGGGGACCCGGGCCACCTTCGGCATCCGCTACCACCACCCCGACGGTCGGCCCCGCTCCTTTCGGGTCGACATCTTGCCGGTGGACCGTCAGCCCGACGGCTCCAACGCCCTCTGCTTCTACACCGACGTGACCGAGGTGCGGGCGGCCCGCGAACGCCTGCTCGAGCAGAAGAACCTCCTCGAGGCGATCCTCGACGCCTCCCCCGACATCTACGTGGTGCGCGACCTCCACTTCCACGTGATCGACGTGCACGGCGCCGTCAAGCGACTGCTCGGCTGGGACCGGCACGAGTACGCGGAGCACGGCGAGCAGGTCGACGTGCTGGCGGGCGAGGACCGGGTCCGCTTCCTCGACACCCTGGCCAGCGTCGGGTCGGGCCGCGCCGGGGTCACCGAGCTGCGCTTCGAGGTCTCCGACCACGACGGCGCTCGGCACGTCTTCGACATGCTGGTGGGCCCGGTACGGGACCACGAGGGGACCGTGATCGGGACGCTGACCGCCAGTCGCGACGTCACCGCCCGCCTCGCCCTCGAGGCCGAGCTCGACCGGGCCCGCGTCGAGGCCGAGCGGGCCAACCAGGCCAAGAGCGAGTTCCTGTCGCGCATGAGCCACGAGCTGCGCACCCCGCTCAACGCCATCCTTGGCTTCACCCAGCTGCTCGAGCTCGACGAGCTCCCGGACGAGCAGGCGGAGCAGCTCGCCCACATCCGGCGTGCCGGCACGCACCTGCTGTCGCTCATCAACGAGGTCCTCGACGTGACCCGCATCGAGGCGGGCAAGCTCGAGCTGACCCTCGAGCCGGTCGACGTCGCGTCGGTCGCCCACGAGGTGGTCGACCTCCTCGCCCCGCTGTCCTCGGCCCGCGACATCGCCGTCACGGTCGAGGTGGCTCTCGACCTACCCCGGGTCCTCGCCGACCGCACCCGCCTCGCCCAGGTGCTCTTGAACCTGGTGACGAACGCCGTGAAGTACAACCGCATCGGCGGCACGGTCGCCGTGGAGGCGACGGTACCGGCGACGAACGGCAAGGTGCCCGGGGGGCCCGTCACCATCACGGTGACCGACACCGGGCCCGGCATCGCCCCGCACCTCGTCGACCGCCTCTTCGTCCCGTTCGACCGGCTCGGCGCCGAGCAGACCGGGGTCGAGGGGACCGGCATGGGGCTCACGCTCACGCGGGCGCTCACCCAGGCGATGGGCGGGAGGATCGACGTCGCGAGCGAGCCCGGAGTCGGCTCGACGTTCGCGGTGGCCTTCCCACCCGCCGGCCCGGCGGCGCCAGCCGCCCGCGCACCTGCCTCGAGGGGGTCTGGAGCGGCGGCGGCGACGGGGACGGCGGGGACGCCCGCACCCGCGCCCGCCAGCCCCACGCCCGACGACGCGCCGGCCAACCGGCAGGAGGGTCCCGACGCCGGCAGAAAGGGCCGGCAAGTGACCGTGCTCTACATCGAGGACAACGCGTCGAACGTCGAGCTGATGACCGAGGTGCTCCGTCGGCACGGCGACCTCCGGCTCTTCGTCGCGGCCGACGGCCGGACCGGGCTCGACCTCGCGGCCCGCCACCATCCGGACCTCGTCCTGCTCGATCTCCACCTCCCCGATCTGACCGGGGAGGAGGTCCTCGACCGGCTGCGGAGCGCTCCGGCGACGGCTGCCGCGACCGTCGTGGCGGTCAGCGCGGACGCGACCCGAGCCCAGATCGACCGGATGCTGGCCCTCGGCGCCGCGACCTACGTCACCAAGCCGTTCGACGTCTCGGTCATCGGCCGGCTCGTCGACGACTGCCGGGTGGCCCCCCGGCCACCGCCGCCGCGCTGACCGGGGCGGGGCGGGGCGGGGCGGGGCGGGGCGGCATGACACAATGAGCACCGGTCCATCTCGGACCGCGACGACCGTTGGGAGACGGGGCGACTGCGACGGCCCGGCACCGGCCCGCCCGCTCCGATCCCCGGTCACCACCGGACACCACCGAACGGCTGCCGGCTGGCGGAGCCCCCGCCTCCG
>JAJZJT010000059.1 GCA_021809995.1 Actinomycetes bacterium | reverse complement strand
GCCTCGCCCATCCCGGACTGCGCCGGATCCTCGCGTCGGCCCTGGGCGTCGAGTACTGGGTCGGGGCCGTCGTCCACGACCCCGCCGGCCGAGTGCTGCTCCGCCCGCCCGGGACGGCAGGGCCCCTCGCCCCGGCGCGACCTGCCGGGCTCGACGCCACACCGGGCCGCGACCCCGGGGGCCCGGTCCCGTGCTGGCAAGTTGCGTCCGGTGAGGCCGACGCCGGCACCCTCCGCCACGGGCTCCAGCGCGACACGGGGGTCGCGGCGCACGTGCCCGGGGAGGCCCCTGTCGCGCTCGTGGAGGACGGTGGCCAGGCCCTCGCCGTCTGGGACGTGCCGTGGCCGGAGCCCGAGCCCGCTGTGGTCGGGACCGCGCCCGGGGCCGGGCTCGTGTGGCACGAGCCAGAGGCCGCCCGGGCGTGCCTCGCCGCCGTGCCAGCCCTCCTCGCCGTCGTCGGCGGCGTGGTGGGCTGGGGAGCGGCCGGCCGCCACTGATCGGTCTGGAACCGGCCCTCCCCGTTTCGGGGCAGACTCCACTGGTGGGCGAGGACGACGGCTACCTGCTCGACAACCGACAGGCAGAGGCGGGCACGCGCTTCGACGCCTTCACGCACCTCTTCGACCCCGTCACGTTCCGCCATCTGGACGCCGTGGGGACCGGTCCCGGCTGGCGGTGCTGGGAGGTGGGGGCAGGCGGGCCCTCCGTGCCCACCTGGCTCGTCGGTCGCGTCGGTCCCACCGGCTCGGTGCTGGCGACCGACGTCGACCTGTCCCAACTGCCGACGGATGCGCCCTTCTCGGTCCTCCGGCACGACGTCGGTACCGACGAGCCGCCGGGAGCGGGCTTCGACCTCGTCCACGCCCGGCTCGTGCTCGTGCACGTCCCGGCCCGTTCGCGCGCCCTCGACACGCTGGTCGCCGCCGTGCGCCCGGGGGGCTGGGTCGTCGTCGAGGATGCCGACCCTGCCCTCCAGCCGCTCGCCTGCCCTGACGAGCACGGGCCGGCGGAGGCGCTGGCCAACCGGCTTCGCCGCGGGTTCCGGGCCCTTCTCGCCGAGCGGGGCGCCGAGCTCGCTTTCGGTCGGACCCTCCCCCGTCTGCTGCGCGAGCGGGGGCTCGAGGACGTCGGAGCCGAGGCGTTCTTCCCGATCGCCTCGCCCGCGTGCACGCAGCTCGAGCTCGCCACGGTGTCCCAGGTGCGCCACCGACTGGTGGCCGCCGGCCTCGCCACCGACGTCGAGGTCGACGACCACCTGCGCAACGTCGGTGGCGGCACGATGGACCTCGCCACGGCGCCGCTGGTGAGCGCGTGGGGCCGCCGCCCGGGCTGACCCCCCGCCCGGGCTACCCCCGTCAGGCTCGGGTGCGGAAGACGAGACCCTCGAAGGTGCCCGTACGGCGCCAGGCGTCGATGTAGTCGAAGTAGGCGAGCGGGCCGTCGGGGTACCCGCTCATGCCGAGTCGGTCCTTGGCCTCGATCGTCCGGCCCTCGTTGTTGTAGTAGCCCGGCGTGCAGTCGGGGTTGCCGAGGAAGCCCCGCTCGCTGCTCTGGAGCAGGGCCACCCACGCCGCCTCGGCCTCGGGTGTCACCTCGACCTCGTCCGCCCCCGTCTCGAGGGCGCGCGAGATGATGCCGGCGATCGTGGTGGCCGCTTCGACGAGGTTGTGGGTGACGTTGGAGACGAGGTTGGCGCCCTGTGCCAGCCCGACGACGAAGGCGTTCGGGAAGCCGTGGACGTGCAGGCCGTGCAGCGTGCGCATGCCGTCGGCCCAGTGCTGGCTCAGGGTCTCGCCGCCGCGGCCGACCGTCTCGAAGCCGGTGCGTCGCGCGTGCTCGGTGCCCACCTCGAAGCCGGAGGCGAAGATCAGGCAGTCGACCTCGGTGTAGGCGCCGTCCACCCAGACGCCTCCCTCGTCGATCCGGGTGACACCTTTGCCGTCGGTGTCGACGAGGTGGCACGTGGGCACGTTGTACGCCTGGAGGTACTCGTCGTGGAAGCACGGGCGCTTGCAGAGCTGGCGGTACCACGGCTTGAGGGCCTCGGCGGTGGCCCGGTCCTCGACGACGGCGTCGACCCGGGCCCGGATCTCGCTCATCTTCTCGTCGTCGCTCTCCTCGTAGGCGCGCCGCATGGTGTCGGGTCCGAGCTCGGCGCCCGCCTCGACGAGCTCGACGACCCGGTCGCGGATCCGCTGGGCGATGTCGGTCCACCCGTCCATCACGAGGTCCTCGTCGGCGAACCCGCCGGTCTGGAGGGTGCAGAAGTTCCGCAGCCACCGCTGCTGCCAGCCAGGCTCGAGGGAGGCGAACCACGAGGGGTCGACGGGCCGGTTGCCGCGGACGTCGATCGAGGACGGCGTGCGCTGGAAGACGAAGAGCTCGCCGGCGTCGCGAGCGAGCCGGGGGACGCACTGGACGGCGGTCGCCCCGGTGCCGATGATGCCGACCCGCTTGCCGGCCAGCCCGGTCATGGGCGTTCCCGAGGGGTCGCCGCCCGTGTAGGCGTAGTCCCACCGGCTGGTGTGGAAGCAGTGCCCGGCGAAGGTCTCGATCCCCGGGATGCCCGGCAGCTTGGGCCGGTGCAAGGGGCCCGTCCCCATCGTGACGAAGCGGGCCCGGAGCTCGTCGCCCCGGTCGGTGCGCACCACCCACCGGGCGGCGTCGTCGTCCCAGGCGAGCTCCTCGACCTCGGTGGAGAAGAGGGCGTCCTCGCAGAGGTCGAACCGCTCGGCGATGCGCTGGGCGTGGGCGAGGATCTCGGGAGCGAAGGTGTACTTCATCGAAGGGACCGTCCCGGTCTCCTCGAGGAGCGGCAGGTAGACCATCGCCGCCGTGTCGCACATGGCCCCCGGGTAGCGGTTCCAGTACCACGCGCCCCCGACGCCACCGCCGCCCTCGATGATGCGCAGGCCGTCGACCCCGGCCTGGCGGAGGCGCGCCCCGGTGACGAGGCCGGCGAAGCCGCCGCCGATGATGGCCACGTTCACCTCGTCTCGGCGCGGGGGACGTTCGGTCCGGGGAACGTAGGGGTCCTCGAGGAGGTGGGCGAAGCGCCCGGTGGGCTGGAGGTACTGGTCGTTGCCGTCGGGGCGGAGCCGCTTGTCGCGCTCGGCCCGGTAGCGGGCGTGGAGCGCCTCACGCTCCACGGGCGTGAGCGTCGTGGTCACCGGACCTCGCCCTGGTCGGCGGTCGGCCCCGGTCGGACCGCCTCGCTCCTCGCTGGTTTGGTGAGCTGCATGCGACCCCCCCCGGTCCGGTGCCACCAGGTTGACAAGCGCGTGCCGCGTCCGCCAGCTCGGGGCGTGCCGGCGGAGCCGCCGGCACGCCACCCGCGGCCCCGGGGCGGACCGCCGACGGGTGCGCCGGCTCAGACCGTCCCCGGCGCGGACCCACGTTCGTCGCGACCGGCCCAGTAGCGGTCGCGTAGGAGGCGCTTGTAGAGCTTGCCCGTGGGATGGCGGGGGAGCTCGGCCTCGAAGTCGACCGAGCGCGGGCACTTGTAGGCGGCGAGCGAGGCCCGGCAGAACTCGATCAGCTCCCGCTCGAGGTCGGGTCCGGCCTCGGCCAGGTCGACCGGCTGGACGACGGCCTTGACCTCCTCGCCCATCTCGTCGTTGGGCACCCCGATGACCGCCACGTCGAGCACCTTGGGGTGGGTGACGAGCAGGTTCTCGGCCTCCTGCGGGTAGATGTTCACGCCTCCCGAGATGATCATGAACGCCTTCCGATCGGTGAGGTACAGGTACCCCTCCTCGTCGAGGTAGCCGATGTCGCCGAGCGTCGACCAGCCCTCGGCGGTGCGCGACGCCGCCGTCTTGTCCGGGTCGTTGTGGTACTCGAACTCGCCGCCGCCCTCGAAGTAGACGGTCCCCGCTTCGCCCGGCGGGAGCTCCTCTCCGTCCTCGCCCACGATGTGCACGGTGCCGACGAGCGCCCGGCCGACGCTCCCCTTGTGCTCCAGCCACTGGGGCGTGTCGATGGCGGTCAGGCCGTTCCCCTCGGTGCCGGCGTAGTACTCGTGGAGGATCGGTCCCCACCACTCGATCATCTGCTCCTTGACGGGGATGGGGCAGGGCGCCGCGGCGTGGACGACCGCCTCGAGGCTGGAGACGTCGAACGCCTCCCGCACCTCTCGGTCGAGCTTCAGCATGCGCACGAACATCGTGGGCACGACCTGGGAGTGGGTGGCCCGGTGGCGTTCGACGAGACGGAGGTACTCGACGGGGTCGAAGGACTCCATGACGACGACGGTGGCTCCCGCCCGCAGCCACGACATGGTGAAGCGCAGCGGGGCGGCGTGGTACAGGGGAGCGGGGGACAGGTAGACGCTGTCGGCACGCAGACCGTAGAGAGCCGTCGACAGCGTGTAGACGCCCGATGGGGTCCCGATGGGGACGACGTCGCGCATGGGGACCTTGACGCCCTTCGGGCGCCCAGTGGTCCCCGACGAGTAGAGGAGGTCGAGGCCCTCGGACTCGTCCGCGATGGGTCCGGTGTCCTCGGCGTCCCGAACTGCCTCGTAGGGCTCGAACCCCTCCACGGTGCCGTCGCACATCAGCCGGGTGTGCACGCCGGGAGCTCGGGCGACCGCCTCGGCTGCCACTTCGGCTTTGGCCCGCGAGGTGACGAGGGCCTGCGCGCCGCAGTCGCCCAGGATGTAGGCGACCTCGCCGGGGGTGAGCCGCGAGCTGATGGCGGTGTAGTAGAGGCCCGAGCGCTGGGCGGCCCACGTGGCCTCGAGGTACCGGGCGTTGTTCTCCATGAAGATGGCCACCACGTCCCCGCGCTCGAGCCCGCGCCGGCGGAAGAGATGGGCCAGTTGGTTGGAGCGGCGGTCGAGCTCGGCGTAGGTGACCGTCTCGCCGCTTCCCGCCAGGAGGTACGCAGGCTTGTCGGGGGTCGTGGCGGCGATCGCTCCGGGGTACATGTGGGGAACCTACCCGCTCGGCGGGCCGGGGAGCGCCGGCCGGATGCGGCGGGCCGGGGGCGCCGGTCGCGCTCTTGGCCCGTCAGGCCGGCAGGCCGGCCAGGAATTCGACGAGGAGCCCGTTCACCTCGTCCGGACGCTCCTGCTCGGTCCAGTGCCCGCACCCCTCGAGGACGACGGCCCGGGTCAGCCCGGGCATCGAGTACTCGCGCAAGGACGCCACCAGGTCGGCGAAGCCGGGCCAGGCGAGCACCGGGTCGCGGTCCCCGCCGACGAAGAGCGAGGGGACGAGCAGCGGCGCTCGGTGCCACGCGGCGAGGAGCTCCCAGTTGCGCCGGGCGTTCCGGTACCAGTTCAGGCCGCCCCGGAAGCCGGCCCGCCCGTGCTCGGCGACGTAGACCGCCACGTCGTCCTCGGTCAGCCACGGCGGCAGGGAGACGTCGCCGAGGTCGGGGACGAGGTCGGCCGCCGTCGTGACCTCGGCGAGCAGGCCGCGGCGGGGGGTGCTCCCGGAGAGCCCGACGAGGAGCGTCACCACTGAGGCGCGCACGTCGGCCTCGAGGGCGGCCTCGGCCACGCCCGGCTGCTGGAAGTACGCCTGGTAGTTGTGAGGGCCGAGCCGGCGGGTGAGGCCGGTGAGCTGGTCGACGCTCCCCCTCGGCGTGTACGGCACGCTGAGGAGCGCGACCCCGCGCACCCGATCGGGGCGGAAGAGCCCGACGGTCGAGGCCACCGGGGAGCCCCAGTCGTGGCCGACCACGGCGAAACGGTCGGCGCCCAGGGCGTCGGCGACGGCGACGGCATCCCCGGCGAGGTGGCAGAGGGTGTAGGCGGCGACATCCTCGGGGGCGTCCGAGCGCCCGTAGCCGCGCTGGTCGGGTGCAACGGCGTGGTAGCCGGCGTCGGCCAGCGCCTCCAGCTGGTGCCGGTACGAGTACCACAGCTCCGGCCAGCCGTGGAGCAGCAGGACGAGGGGCCCCGTGCCGGCCTCGGCGACGTGGAGCCGGATGCCGTTGGCCTCCACGGTGCGGTGCGTGACGGGCACGGTGCCTCCCCTCGCCTGGCGCGCCGGGCGGTGCGCCCGCAGAGGGAGCTTACGAAGGCGGCAGCCGGGCCGCCTGACCGGCCGGACCCGGCAGCAGCCCGGCAGCAGCCCGGCAGCAGCCCGGCAGCCGGTGCGAGCCGCCTGCATGATACCGACATCAGTGTCGGTACACCTCTGCCGTGCTCCCCGACGCCGCACCTCCCGCTGACCGGGCCCCCGACACAGCGCCTCTCCGCCACGCGGGCCGAGTGGCTGAGGTCCATCTACGCGCTGGTCTTTGCCGCTCTCCTCATCACCCTCGGGCACGCCGGTGACCGGTGGGGGCGGCGTCGGGTCTTCCTGGCGGGGACCCTCGTCCTCGAGGCGGTCGGCATCGTCGGTCTCGGCCCTCGGCCCTCGGCCCTCGGCCCTCGGCATCGCCGTGCCCGGCACCGTCTCCGTCACCGAGGCCGGCACCCGCTCCCGCGACGCACTGTCCCGCCTCCCCGGGCTGCCTCCGGGCACCGCCGGACGGGTGGCGGGAGCGGTACGGGCGAGCGGGGGCGCATCGGTCCGCAGCTTCGCCGTCCTTCCCCACCTTCCCCGCGGCCAGGAGGTGGTGCGCGCTGCCTCCCGCGCCGTGGTGGATGCCTCGCTGACCGCCTCGCTCATGGCCGGGGCCTTCACCGTGGTGGGCCTGGTCGCAACCGCGTTGCTGCCCCCGATGCGACCGGCGGCGGCCGGTCCAGCCGGCAGGCGCCGTACCGCCCGCCTGAGCCGGCGGGTCGGCGGGTCGGGCCCGCCCCAGTGGTGGCAGGATCGAGGCGATGCCGCGTATCACCGCGCCCACGCTCGCCGAGCACCAGGCCCGCCAGCGCGACGCCCTCGTCGAGGCGGCGGTCGCCATCCTGGCGACCGAGGGTGTGGCGGCGGCGACGCCGGCGGCGGTGGGGGCCCGGGCCGGGCTGGCCCGCTCGAGCGTCTACCAGTACTTCGACTCGTCGGCGGCCATGCTCGCCACGGCCGTCGAGCTCGTGCTGCCACGGGCCGGCGCCGCCGCAGCCGAGGCCGTGCAGGGGGCGGCGACGCCTGAGGCCGGTGTGGAGGCCTACACCCGCCAGGTGCTCGGCCAGGCGACGAGCCTGGCCGCCCGGGCGGTCCGCGCCCTCGAGCAGGCCGAGCTGCCGGTGCGGTGCCGGGCGAGGCTCGAGGAGCTCCGTGCCGAGCAGGTGCAGCCCCTGGCCGACGTGCTCGACCGCCTCGGCGTCGACCAGCCGGCGTCGACCGCCGAGCTGGTCGCTGCGCTCGTCGGCGCCGGTGCCCGCCAGGTCGCCCGCGGCGACGACGCCGGCGAGGTGACCGGGCGCGTGCTGGCCATCCTCCGACGCGGCGTGGTCCCACGCAACGCCGGGGCGCCGTGATGCCCGAAGGGTGCACGGGGTGCACGGGGTGCACGGGGTGCACGGGGTGCACGGGGTGACGCCGCCGGGCGAGGAGCAGCTCGACCCGGCTGGGCGAGGCCGGCGCCAGGCCCTGCACGACGTGGCCTCGGCGACGGCGGCCACCGTGGCCGGGTCGTTCACCGTGTTCCTGGTCGGCTCCCTCGCCGTCCAGATGCGGGGGTCGCTCCACTTCGGCACGGCCGCTCTCGGGCTCGCCGTGTCCGTCTACTACCTGGGGGCGAGCCTCGGGTCCGTCCCCTTCGGACGCCTCGCCGAGTCGGTGGGCGGCGTGCGGGTCATGCGGATCGCCGCCTTCGCCGCGGCGGCCGTGCAGCTGCTCGTGGGCCTCGTGGCGTCGTCGTGGGGCGTGCTCGTGGGCCTGCTCTTCGTCGCCGGCCTGGTGAGCTCGGCCATCCAGCCGGCCGCCAATCTGTTCCTCGCCCGGCGGACCCCGCCGGGCCGGCAGGGCCTCGCCTTCGGCTTCAAGCAGGCGGCGGTCCCGTTCGCTGCGCTCTGTGGCGGCGTCGCCGTCCCGACCCTGGCCCTCACCGTGGGCTGGCGCTGGGCGTTCGGCCTCGCCGCGTGCCTCGCCGCCGCCGCGGCGCTCGCCGTCCCCCGTCCGCGCACGAGCCTCGCCGAGCGGCGCAGCCGACCGGTGTCCACGCCGGCACCCGGGACGCTCCGCCCGCTTGCCATCCTGGCCGTCGGCTTCGGCCTCGGCGTCTTCGCCGCTACGGGCATGACGGCGTTCATCGTCACCTCGGCGGTCCATGACGGTCTGTCGTCGTCGTCAGCCGGGCTTCTCGCCGCTCTGGGCGGGGCAGTCGCCATCGTCGGGCGGCTCGTCGCCGGCGCCCGGGCCGACCGACGGGGCGGCGCGCACTTCGTCGCCGTGGCCACGATGCTCGCCGTGGGGAGCGTGGGGTACGCGGCGGTGGCGGTCGGCTCGGCCGCCGCTCTTCCTGGCCTCTACGTGCTCGGCGCACTCCTCGCCTACGGCGCCGGCTGGGGGTGGAACGGGGTGTTCAACTTCGCCGTGGTGCGCAGCCACCCCGACGCGCCGGCACGCGCCACGTCGATCACCCAGGTCGGCGGGCGCCTGGCCGGCGCCCTCGGTCCCGTGACGTTCGGGCTGGTCGCTGCCCACTGGTCCTTCGGTGCGGCCTGGGCGCTGGACGGGGCAGCGGCCCTCGGCGCCGCACTGGTCATCGTCGCCGGGCGCGCTGCGCTCGTCCGGCATCGCTCGGCGCTCGCTTGACGCGGCCGCACGCGCCGCCCGTCGGTCTGCCTGCCGCCTGCCGCCTGCCGCCTGCCGGGAGCGCCCCAGTCGGCCACGACGCGCGCCCCCGACCTCGAGTGCCGGGTATGTTGCACCGAGTGAAAGCTGCATAGACTGCAATCATGACCACGACGACCGATCGTGCCGACGCGGCCACGGCGTTCGACCCAGGGGGAACCGGGCACGCTGGGCACGCCGAGACAGGCTGGGACCGCCGCAAGCGGGCCACTCGGACGGCGCTCCGGTACGCCGCCGTCGCCCTCGTCGAGGAACGGGGACTGTCGGGGGTCACCGTCGAGGAGATCGCCGCCGAGGCCGGCGTCTCCACCCGGACGTTCTTCAACTACTTCCCGACCAAGGAAGACGCCGTCATCGGCTGGGAGCCCTCTGCCATCGCCGAGCTCGTCGACCACCTCCTACGCCGCCCCGACCACGAGCGGCCCGTCGAGGCTGTCCGGCACACCCTCGCCGAGGTCATCCTGCCGGGCGACGGCGATTACCGCGCCTTGCTCCGGCGGCTGCAGGTGATCCGGTCCGACCACCACCTCGTGGCCCACTATGTCCTCCGCTTCGGCGACACCGAGCAGGCGCTCGTCGCCGCCCTCGCCCAGCGTCGCGGGACCGACCCCGCGACGGACCGCTACGCGGCCCTGGTGGCAGCGAGCGTGCTGGCCGCCAGCCGAGTGGCGCTGATGGCGTGGTGCGAAGACGAGGGTCGCGTCCCCCTCGGCGAGGTGATGGCCGAGCACCTCGACATGCTCGGCGCCGGGTTGCCCGAGCCGACAGAGGCTCGACGATGACTGGCACGCCGACGGCGAAGGCCGCGCCCGGGCCGACCGGTGGCGAGACCAACGTGGCGGGCGACGCGCCGGTCGCGACGATCGACCACCGCAGGGTCCTCGTCGTCGTCGTGGGCCTGCTCCTCGGCATGCTGCTCGCCGCCCTCGACCAGACGGTGGTGGCCACCGCGCTGCCCACCATCGTCGGCGACCTGGGTGGCGCCTCGCACATCGCCTGGATCGTCACCGCCTACCTGCTGGCCTCGACGGTGTCGACGCCGCTGTGGGGCAAGCTCGGCGATCTTTACGGCCGCAAGTGGTTCTTCCAGGCGGCGATCGTCATCTTCCTCGTGGGGTCGGCCATGTCGGGGCTCAGCCAGACCCTTGGCATGCTCATCGTGTTCCGGGCGATCCAGGGGCTGGGCGCCGGAGGGCTGATCGTCGGCGCCCAGGCGATCATCGGCGACGTCGTCTCGCCACGCGAGCGGGGCAAGTACCAGGGGCTCTTCGGGGCCGTCTTCGCCGTGACGACGGTGATCGGCCCGCTGCTCGGCGGCTTCCTCACCCAGCACGCCAGCTGGCGGTGGGTCTTCTACCTCAACCTGCCCCTCGGGGCCGTCGCCCTGGTGGTGACGGCGGCCGTGCTGCCGAGCGACCAAGTGCGCATCAAGCGGGTCGTCGACTGGACCGGCAGCGTCCTGTTGACCCTGTCGGTCACCGCGCTCATCCTGGTGGCGAGCCTCGGCGGCATCACGTTCGCCTGGGGGTCGACGCCCATCATCACCCTGGCGGTGGTCGGCGTGGTCCTGCTCGGCGTGTGGGCGCTCGTCGAGCGCCGGGCGACGGAGCCCATCCTGCCGCTCAAGCTCTTCGCCAACCGCGTCTTCTCGGCGGCCAGCGCGATCGGTTTCGTCGTCGGCTTCGCCCTCTTCGGTGCCGTCACCTTCCTGCCCGTCTTCCTGCAGGTGGCCAAGGGCACCGACCCGACCATGTCGGGGCTCCAGTTGCTCCCGCTGATGCTCGGCATGCTCGTGACGTCGGTCGTCTCGGGCTTCCTGATCAGCCGGTGGGGGCGCTACAAGGTGTTCCCCGTCGTCGGCAGCGCGCTCATGACGCTCGGCCTCTTCCTGCTCTCGACTGTCACGGCGACGACCCCCGACCTCCTCATGTACCTCGACATGGTGGTGATGGGCCTCGGCCTCGGCGGGGTGATGCAGGTCCTCGTCATCGCCGTCCAGAACGCCGTCGACCACCGCGACCTGGGCGTGGCGACGGCGGGCGCCACGTTCTTCCGGTCGATCGGCGGCTCGTTCGGCACCGCCGTCTTCGGAGCCATCTTCGCCAACGTCCTCGTCAGCCGGCTGGCGTCCGACCTCCACGGCATCCGCATCCCGAAGAACCTGGGGTCGAGCGTCAACCCCGGCCTTCTCGCCCACCTTCCTCCCGCCATCCACCACGGGGTCACCAGCGCGTACTCCTCGACCATCGACACGGTCTTTCTCGTCTCGGTCCCGATCAGCGCAGCCGCCTTCCTCCTCACCTTCCTCCTCCCCGAGATCCACCTCCGTACCCACGCCGGCGCGGGGCCGGAGGCCGGTGGTGCGGGCGGGGCGCCTGACGCGGACCGTCCGTCCTCCGGTCCCCCGGACGTGGTGACGGCTTCCCTTCCCCTGCCGGTGGACGGCGTCCCGGAGCCGGCCGGAGCCCCCGGAGCTCCGGTCGTCACCGGCCTCGAGCTCGCCGAGTGACCGTGGGAGACCTTGCGCACGACACCGCCGCCGTCGGTGGCGACGGACGGTACACGGCCGAGCTCTCCGACGCGTGGGCCATCTGGGGGCCGAACGGTGGCTACCTCGCGGCCGTCGCCCTCCGGGCGGTCGGTGCCGAGGCGCAGCTCGCGCGCCCCGCCAGCTTCGTCTGCCACTTCCTCGGTATCGCCGCGTTCGGGCCCGTCGAGCTCGGGATCGAGACCGTCCTCCAGGCCAAGCGGGCCCAGTCGGTGCGGGTGTCGATGACCCAGGACGGGCGCCGGATCCTCGAGGGCCTGGCGTGGGTGGTCGGCGACGACCTCGACGGAATGGCTCACGACGCCGCACCTCCTCCCGCCGTCCCCGGTCCGGGGGAGCTCGAATCGGTCGAGGAGCTCGAGGCGGCCCACGGCGTCCGGCACAACACCCACCCGTTCTTCGCCAACCTCGAGCAGCGGCCGCTCGACTGGGTCGCCGACTGGGACAGCCGTCCGGCCAGCGAGCCGGTGCACCGCTCGTGGTACCGGTTCCGCCCCACCGCCACCTTCGCCGACCCGTGGGTCGACGCCGGGCGGCTGCTCGTCATGGTCGACACGTTCCAGTGGCCCGCCGCCGCTCGCGGCCACGCCTCGGCATCGCTCGGCCACATCGCCCCGAGCCTCGACCTCGCCTGCCGGTTCCATCGGCTCGACGTCGCGGCGCGTGCCGAGTGGCTCCTCGTCGAAGCCCGCTCTCCGGTGGCCGCCGACGGCCTGGTGGCCGGGACGGCCTCGGTGTGGGACGTCGGTGGGAGGCTGCTCGCGTCGGGAGGCCAGCAGATGCTCTGCCGCCCGGCCCCGTAGCCGGAGGACCGCCGCACGCGTTGACCGCTCGTCCGCGGCTGCCACCGTGGGAGGACCACGGGCATGGGGGCCTCTTCGGCGACAGACGGGACCGGGGTCGGCCAGCTGGTCGTCGAGGGAGGCTGGGCGGGAGTGCAGTGCAAGACCTCCTTGCGTGCCCGAGCGGCGCCGGCTCGGCGGGCGCCTCGGGCGTCGCCGGCCGCAGCGAGGGCCTGCCCGTCCGGTCGGGCTCAGGCCGCCGCGCCGCCCTCGGCGATCCGGGCCAGCTCGGTGAGGACCCCGGCGGTGCACGACGCCCGGGCCGCCCACCACGGGGCCGGGTCGTGGGCGACCGGAGGCTGGCAGCGGTGACGGCGCGCCCAGCTGGCGGCATGGT
>JAJZJT010000058.1 GCA_021809995.1 Actinomycetes bacterium | reverse complement strand
AGACGAGCATGGAGCTCGCTCGGGTTCGAATAGCGACAACACAACAGCTCTCGAGAGGTCACAGGTGAGGGCCGACGTTCGCTTCGGCGCACGCTCGCGTCCGGGGCGACTGCACCACCGTTGGGACCGTCCGGGCTCCGACCAGCCGGGACCGACGAGCCGAGGCGGTCGTGAGCGCGGTGGCCCGAGTGCGCGGCGAGCGTCAGGGCGGCGGGCCACACTGGTGTCGTGCGACGGATCAACCCACTCCTCCTCCTGGCGGTCCTGGTGCTCGCTGCGGGCTTCGGGGCCGGCCTCGGGCTGTCGGAGGCACCCCCGGGCTCGCACGTGGGCTTGGCGGTGCCACCCGGCCGCACGGCACCCTCCGCGACCGGCACTGTGCCCTCCGCAGCAGGAGGGTCCGCGCCCGCCGGCACGCGAGTGGACGGCGCCGGCGCGCTCCGACCCAGCCCGGCTTCGCTCGCTGCCGCTGTGGTCCGTGGCAGGTTCGTGGTGCCAGTGACGATGGGCGGGCTCGTGATCGACCCGGCCCCGCCGCAGACCCCGCCGGCGCCGCTCGGTCTCGACCAGCCGGCCGCGACCACGCTCGTCGGCTATACGTCCGGTGTCGGCGTCTTGGGGCCGGCCGACGCCCGGCCGACGGTCGGTTTCGGCCTGGTGACGGTCCGAGGTGTCGCCCCACCTGCGGGCACTTCGGCCCTCGACGAGTCCCCGGCGTGGGTGGGCATCGTCCTCGGCGTCAACCAGGGGGGCTTCAGTTGTCCGGCGATGCGCACGTCGTCGGCGCCCGGACCGCTGGTGCCCGAGGACCGGGCGGTGCTCTTCACCGGTGCGGGTGGTCGAGGCGCCGTTCTCTACGACACCGGCGGCAGCTCGCCGTGCGGCGGGTCCACTGTGCCGCCCTCCCTCCGCGAGGCGACGGCGACCGTGCCGGTCCGCTGGCAGCAGCAGGGCCCGGCGGGGCTGGTCACGACCGTCAGCTACCAGGCGCCAGAGTGTGCCCGCACCAGCGGGGTGGCCACCGGCGGCAACGTCCACACGGGCGTCTACCACGCCGAAGTCGACGTCACCTTCCCCTTCGCCCGCTCCGGCTGCGACGCCGTCAAGACCTTCACGACCACCGTGACCGTGTTCCCGCCCGACGCCGGCCCGGGGGCGCCGCCCCCGCCAACCACCGTCGTGCTGTTGCCGAGCACCGCGCCGGACGCCGTTCCGGCGTCCCTCGTCGGGCCCGTGTCGCAGTCGGCGGCGGTCACCGGCTGAGCCGGCGGCGGGGACCCGGTGACGTGGTGTCCCGGCAACGCGCCCGAAGCGGGCGGCGGCGGGGCCCCGTGGCCCGTCCTCGGGGCTCGAGCACGGCGAGGGCGGCCTGGGCGACCTCCATGTCCTGGGTGTCGTGGCCGCCGCTCACGCCGATGCCTCTCACGACCCGGCCGTCGACGGTGATCGGGTAGCTGCCGCCGAACGTCACGAGCCGATCGATGCGGGTCGGTGCACCGGCGGCGAGGGGCGGGTCGTCGTTGATGAAGTCCTTGATGAAGTCGTGCCACCCGTCGGTGGAGATGCCGAAGTCCGCCGCGCTGTACGCCTTGTCCTGGGCGATCTGGACCGAGAGCAGGGGGGGCGCCGTCCATCCGGCTGAACGCCTTCAGCACGCCGCTCTCGTCCACGACGGCGACGACGAAGGCGTGCCCCACCGTCGTCGCGCGCCCTTCGGCGGTGGCGATCATGTGCCGGGCGGGCTCTGCGGACACGCACGGCTTGTCGCCCGTCTGGACACGCACGGCTTGTCGAACGTCTGTGCCGTCACACCTCCCTGGGCTCGCCGCCAGTCTGCTCCGTGGCAAAGCGCTGCTCCAGCTCCCGGATCTCCGGGAGCCCGATGAGGTCGAGGAACTCGCCGAAGGGAACGACGCGCTCCAGCACCGGGCCTGGCGTCCCGGTCTCCCGGATCGCCGCCAGCACCTCTCGGACCGCCCGCGTGGCGGCGAGGAGGGCGCCGACCGGGAAGATGACGATGCGGAACCCGAGCTCGGCGAGACGCTCGCGGCTGACCGGCGGCGTCTTGCCGCCCTCGGCCCAGTTGAACAGGAGCGGCACGTCCGAGAGCGTCGTGGCGACCGTCTCGATCTCCTCTTCGCTCTGCGGCGCCTCCACGAAGAGGACGTCGGCGCCGGCGTCCCGGTAGCGGCGGGCTCGCTCGAGTGCGGACGACAGCCCCTCGACGGCGCGGGCGTCGGTCCGGGCGATGAGGACCAGGTCGGGGTTGCTGCGCGCCGCGACGGCCGCCTCGATCTTCGCCACCATGTCCGCCGGGGGGACGAGCCGCTTGCCCTCGATGTGGCCGCACTTCTTCGGAGCCTCCTGGTCTTCGAGGTGGAGGGCGGCCACGCCCGCCCGCTCGTACTCGTGGACGGTGCGGACGACGTTGACCGGGTTGCCGTAGCCGGTGTCGGCGTCCGCGATGACCGGCAGGTCGACGGCGGCGGCGATGCGCCTCGCCTGGTCGACCATCTCGGTCATCGTGAGGAGGCCGACGTCGGGCCGACCGAGGTGGGAGGCGGCCGTGCCGAAGCCCGTCAGGTAGACGGCGGGGAAGCCGGCCTCCTCGACGAGACGCGCGCTCAGGGCGTCGTAGGCGCCCGGGGCGAGGACCGGATCACCGCCGGCGAGCAGCTGGCGGAGACGGGGGGCCGGGCGGTGGGCAGTGGTGAGGAAATCGCTCATGTCGTGGCTCCTTTCCGCCACAGCTTGGTCCGGTCTCCGGGCCCCGGCACGGGGTACCGGTCGGGCTCGGCGGTCGCCGCCGTCGGGGCACGTCGGCCCGCGGGCGGACCGCTGCCCGTGGTAGGCAGGGTGGATGGAGCAACGCACCATCGGTTCGCTGTCGGTGACCGTCGTCGGCCTCGGCACGAACAACTTCGGCATGGGGATGTCCGCGGAGGCGGTCCCCGGGGTGGTCGACGCCGCCCTCGAGGCCGGCATCGACTTCTTCGACACGAGCGACTCCTACGGCGAGAGCGAGGAGCGACTCGGCGCGGCGCTCGGTTCGCGGCGCGACGAGGTGCTCATCGCCACCAAGTTCGGGAGCCCGGTGCGGGGCGAGGACGGGACCGGTGGGGCCCGCCCCGAGTACGTGCATCGTGCGGTGGACGCCAGCCTGAAGCGGCTCGGCACGGACCGCATCGACCTCTACCAGCTGCACCGCCCGGACCCGTCCACCCCGATCGCAGAGACGCTCGGTGCCCTGGCCGAGGTGGTCCGTGCGGGCAAGGTGCGCGAGATCGGCTGCTCCAATTTCAACGCCGCGCAGCTCCGAGAGGCGCACGCGGCGGCCGGTGACGGGCCCCGGTTCGTGAGCGTGCAGAACCACCTCAACCTCCTGAACCGCGCCGACGAGGCGGACGCACTGCCCGTGTGCGAGGAGCTCGGCATCGCCTACCTGCCCTACTTCCCGCTGGCCAGCGGCGTGCTGACCGGCAAGTACCGGCGCGGCGAGCAACCACCGGCGGGCACACGGCTCGAGCGTTGGGGTGAGCACGGGGCGCGCCTGCTGGACGACGCCACCTTCGACGCCGTCGACGCACTTTCCGCCTGGGCGTCGCTCCACGGTCGCTCGCTGCTCGACCTCGCCTTTGCGTGGCTGGCGGCGAAGCCGGCGGTCGCCTCGGTCATCGCCGGCGCGACCAGTCCCGAGCAGGTGGCCTCCAACGTCTCGGCCGGGGCCTGGGTGCTCTCCCCCGAGGAGGTCGCCGAGGTGGACGACCTGGTGGCCCGGCAGAGCTAGTCACGGGCTGCCTCGTCATCGAGCGCGGGTCGGCGCCCGACCCGCCGTGCGGCGGTGCCCGCCCTCGTGGCCCTCGTGGCCCTCACCGCCGACGACGCGCTCTGTGACGTCCCGGTGGCCGTCGGCCTCGGCGAGTGGCCGGAGGGCCTCGGTGCCGGTCTCGACACCGTGCTGGCCGAGCGGGGCACCTCGGTGCCGGGTGGCGAGCGTCGGCGGGCTGGGCGTCCCCCGGGGTGCCGCCCGCTCGGCCCGCTCAGCCGGGCGCCCCCTCGGCCACCTCGTACGACCACAGCTCGGAGGCCACCGACACCGGACCGCCGTGAGGGGAGGGCCGGTCTGCTCCGGCGTGCCCGTGGGCGAAGGCGGGGGAGGCCACCCACGCGTCGAAGGAAGCCTGGTCGCGCCAGCGGGTGACCACCAGCCACTGGGCGCGCCCGTCGGTGGGGCGGAGCAGCTCGAAGCCCTCGAACCCGTCCTGGCCGTCGACGGCGCCGGCCCGGGCGGCGAAGCGACGGGCGAGCTCGTCCCCGGCGTCGTCGGGGACGGTGATGGCGTTGATCTTGATGACGGTCATCCCTCGATCTCAGCAGATGCCGGGCCCGTCGGGTGGGTCGGGGCTGCGGCGGCCGTCACCACGACGGCGGCCGGGCGTGGTGCAGGATGTCGCCATGGCACCACCCCGGGTCGGCTGGCCCCGTCGCGACCCCGGCCGACCCGACGCCGGCCGACGCGACACCGGCGAGCCCGTCGCCGGGGCGTTCCGCGTGCACCGCTGGCACGACCGCGCCGTGGTCGCCCTCGCCCTGGCCGCCGTGGCGTCGGGCTTCGGCCAGTTCGGCGTCGTCGCCGCCCTCGGCAGCGTGGCACGGGGCCTTGGCCAGGTCTCCCACGGCGCCACGCTGGCGGACCAGGCCGGTCTGTCGGGAACCGTCCTCGGTGTCGGCCTCGGTGTCATCCGGCTGGCCTCGCTGGGCAGCCTCGTCGTCACCGGCCTTGCTGACCGGTTCGGGCGCCGGGTCATGCTGCTCGTCGCCGTGGGCGTCGGCCTGCTGGCGACCAGCGCGGCGGCGCTCAGCCCGACCTTCTGGTGGTTCGTCGCCATCTTTGCCCTCGGGCGCCCCTTTCTCAGCGCGGCGAACGCCCTGACCCAGGTGGCAGCGGCCGAGGAGACCGACAAGGCGGGGCGGGCTCGCGGCGTGGCGGTGGTGACCGCCGGCTACGCGGTGGGCGCAGGCGCCGTCGCCATCCTCCACAGCCTGGCGGCTGGAGCGCTGGGCTTCCGCGGGGTCTTCGCCCTGGCGCTCGTGCCGCTGCTCGCCGCACCGGCGCTGTGGCGGTGGGTCGAGGAGCCCGACCGGTTCGTCAGCGCCGGACGAGCTCCCCGGGCGGTGCCCGTCTGGGGCGCGGTGGGCCGCCGCTACCGGCGCCGGCTGCTCGCCCTCGTGGCCCTCGCCTTCGCCGTGTCGTTCGTGACGGGCCCCGCCAACAGCTTCGTCTTCCTCTACGCCCAGGACATCCTTCACCAGCGGGGCGTCGTGACGGCGGTGATGGTGGTCGGAGCGGGCGTCGCCGGGCTCGCCGGGCTGCTGGTGGGGCGGTGGCTCGCCGACCGGGTCGGCCGGCGGACGACCGGGGTGGCGGGGATGGTCGGCCTGTGCGCCTGCGCCACCGTGGCCTACGCCGGGGGGACCGTCGCCCTGGTTGTGGGGTACGTGGCAGGCGTGCTCGCCGGCGGGATCTTCGCCCCGGCGATCGGGTCCCTCCTGAACGAGCAGGTCCCGACCGAGGTGCGCGCCTCGGTCGCCGGGTGGTTCGGGGCGGCCGGCGTGATCGGCGCCGTGGCCGGTCTCGTCGTCTTCGGCGCCGTGGCCAACGTCCACGACCGCTTCTCGACCGCAGCCGTCGTCACGTTCCTCCCCGTCGTGGCGTGCGCGGCCCTGTTCTTCCTGCTCCCCGAGACCCTCGGGCGGGAGCCCGAGGAGCTGTGGGGGCAGGGGTGACGTGCGGCCCGGCCGCCACCGGTTGCCGGGTCGTCCCCCCACCGCCCGCCCAGCCCGGGCACGCAGCGAGTTGTCGCTTCGTTGTCGTTCGGCAAGTGCGCTGGCTGGGCTCGCCGGGCTTGTGCTCAAGGGGATGCCGGACGCCGCCGACACTGTGCGTGTGGAAGGTTCCGGTGGCGACCACGGTGCGTCCTCGACGGCGGGTGGAGCTCCCGTGCCCGGCGAGGTCTCGAACACCGTCATCGGCGCGACCCTCGGGTGGGTCCGCGAGCGGGCCGGAGAGGAGGGCATCCGCACGGTCCTCGAGCTGGCCGGCGAGACGGCGCCCCTGAGCGAGCTCGAGGACCCGCTGCGCTGGGGCTCCTACGAGCGGGCCAAGCGCATCGCAGCGGCGGCGAACGAGCTGCTCGGCACACCCGACGGCGCCTTCGTCGTCGGCTCGCGGCTCTTGAGCCACTTCGCCGGCAGCGAGGTCGTCGCCATGCTCCGGGCCCTGAGCGGGCCCGCCGACGTGTTCCGGGTCGTGACCGACGGGGCGACCAAGCAGTCGACTGTCAACCGCTTCGAGTGCGCCGAGCTCGGCGTCGACAACGCGACGGTCGTCATGACCGCCGAACCCGGCATCGAGCTCGACTTGAACACGTGCCGCTACGTCGCCGGCGTGCTGAGCTCGGTGCCGACGATCTTCGGGATGTCACCGGCCGAGGTCACCGAGTCCGAGTGCGTTCGCAACGGTGACCTCGCCTGCGTCTTCCAGGTCCAGTGGGACCCCGAGACGGCGTCGGAGCCCGACGTGCAGGTGGCCTTCCTTCGCCAGAAGGTCGAGGGGCTGAGCCGGCGCTTCGAGAGCCTCGAGCAGATGGCCGCCGACCTCGCCGACATCGAGGACGTCGACGAACTGCTCGACACCATCGCCTCGCGTGCCGGGGTCGCCGTGCGCGCCCCCCGCTACCTGCTGGCCGTGCGGCTCCGTGAGGGCGGGCGGTTGCGCGTCCACCACCTCGGGTTCACGAGCGCGGACGAGGCCGCCGACGTCGCCCGACAGCTCGAGGCAGGGCTCGCCGCCGAGCGCCCGAACGAGCTCGTCGTCGAGATCGCCTCGGTGGGCCACCGCTACGGCTTCCTCGCCGCCTTCAACCCCCTGGGACGGCACTTCTTCGAGACCGAGCGGCACCTGCTCCTCGCGTACGCCGGCCACGCCTCGGCAGCCCTGAAGGCCGCGGCCGCCCTCCTCGAGGCCCGCGAGCGGGCGCGGACGATGGAGGCGCTCTTCGAGCTCGCCTCGTCGCTGTCGGAGGTGCGCTCGACCGCGGAGGCGGCCGAGCAGGTCGCCGCGTCGTTGCCTGCGGTGGTGGGAGCGGCGAGCTCGGCGGTCGTCCTCGTCGACTCGCTCGACGGTGGGCGCACCGTCCGGATGTGGCGAGGCGAAGCCGACGGCGCCATGCGCGCCGTGCCTGACGAGCGGCTCGGCACGCTCCTCGTCGGCCTGGACCCGCTGGCCAGGGCCCAGGTCGTGGGCCCCGGCCCGCTTGCCGTGCCGGGCGCGGCGAGCGGGCCGCTCGACCCGCTCGCCGCCCTCGGGTTCGCCGAGGGCGTGCTGCTCCCCGTCGTGGCCCGGGGCGAGGTCCTCGGGTTCGCCGCCGTCTCGCGTCCGGTGGCGCCGGGCCACGGGCCCCGCGTCGATGGCTCGAGCTGGCTCGAGGTCGAGCTCGTCCAGCGGCTCGAGGGCGTCGTCGGGCTGGCCTCGACGGCCCTCGACAACCTCCGCCTCCTCGAGGAAGCGCGCCAGCAGGCCCACCACGACCCGCTGACGGGGCTCGCCAACCCCAGGCTGCTCGCCGACCTCGCCCGGGCGGTGCTCGCCGAGCAGGGCGACGACGTCCGGGCGGCTGCCCTCTTCATCGACCTCGACCGGTTCAAGCAGGTCAACGACGACCTGGGACATCGGGTCGGTGACCTCCTGCTCGCGCAGGTGGCCGGCCGCCTCCGGGGCGCCGTCCGATCGGGGGACACGCTCGCCCGGGTGGGCGGCGACGAGTTCGTGGTCCTCTTGCCGCGCGTGCCGGTCAACGACGACTCCGAGGCGGTCGCGGTGGCGGCACGCTGCCTCGGTGCCCTCGAGCAGCCGTTCGTCGTGGCCGGGCACCGGGTGTCGGTGGGCGCGAGCATCGGCGTGGCCGTGGCCGGTCCGCACGACAACACGCTCGACGACCTGGTGAACCGGGCGGACCGGGCGATGTACCAGGCCAAGGCGGCAGGCCGAGCGCGGTACGCCGTCTCCGCCTGAGCGGGTCGCGCCGTCGTCCGCTCCCGGCCGCAGGCTCCGGGGGCGGACGACGGCGAAGTCGCCGTGACGGGTCGCCTCGTCGGTGAACCACGGCGCGACGGGCAGACCGACACGTCCGGGGCGTGGTGGCGACGACGACGATCTGGAGGGTCGGGGGCATCGTGCTCCCTCTGGCTGGGGTGCGGCTCGGCACTGGCGCTGCCCACGCGGCACTGGCGCTGCCCACGCGCCGCCGGCCCGCCGGGGCTACGGTCTCCCGACATGGACGTGCTGCTCGAGCGACGCCGTCTGGGTCGGACCGAGCACTGGTCGTCCGTCGCCGTCCTCGGGTGCGCGGCGTTCGCCGCGTCGAACCCCGACGAGGTGGCGGCCGCCGTCGCCACCGCCCTCGAGGCAGGCGTCAACCACCTCGACGTCGCCCCACAGTACGGCGACGCCGAGGTGCTCCTCGGACCGGCCCTCGCCGGGGTGCGCGACCGGTTCTTCGTCGCCTGCAAGACGCTGCGTCACCGGGCCGACGGCGTCCGCGCCCAGCTCGAGCAGTCGCTCGCCCGGCTGGGGTGCGACCGTGTCGACCTCTACCAGCTGCACGCCGTGACCGACCTCGACGAGCTCGGCCGGCGCGCCGATGCCGTCGCCGCGGTCCTCGCCGCCCGCGACGAGGGGCTGTGCCGCTTCGCCGGCATCACCGGCCACGAGCTCACCACCCCGGCCGCCCAGCTCGAGGCCGTGCGACGTTACGACCTCGACACGGTCATGTTCCCGGTGAACCCGAGGCTGTGGGCCGACCCGGACTACCGACGTGACGCCGAGGCGCTCCTCGAGGAGGCGGGCCGGCGCGACCTCGGGGTGATGGCGATCAAGGCGGTGGCGGCCCGGCCGTGGGGAGAGCGTGCCCGCACCGCCACAACCTGGTACGAGCCCCACCGCGAACCGGCCGCGGTGGCGCGCGGCGTGCGCTTCGCCCTCTCGGTGCCCGGTGTCCACGCCTTCTGCACGCCCGGCGACGTCGGGCTGCTCCCCGCCGTGCTCGACGCCGCCGGGGGGTTCGAGCCGCTGGCCGAGGCCGAGCGCGCCGAGGCCGCCCGCGCGGCGTCCCCCGAGCCGCTCATCTTCCCGATGCCCCGCGCCTGAACGGCGGGGGCTCCGCGGCGGCTCCGCGGCGGGGCGGGAGCCCCGTGACGGCAGGACGGGGCGACGTACCCGTCACACGCCCCCGACAGCGGTCACCGTCGCACCGGCGGCGACGTAGGCGGTCCCGTCGGCGACAGCGAGCGGGGGGAACGACGTGGCCCCGGTGCCGACGGCGAGATCGGACAGCGTCGCCCCGGTGGCGGGGTCGAGGGAGACGAGACGACCGGTGGTCGTGACGGCCCATACCCTCCCGGCTGCCAGCACGGGAGCGGCAGCCACCGTCTTCGGGCTTCGCCAGATCACCCGGAGCCTCGGGCCGGGACCGACCGCCACGGCGGTCAGGCCCGAGCGGCACGGCACGAGGACGGTCGAGCCGTCGACGGCCGTCGATCCCATGGCTTCGCCGCCGCACACGGCGAGGGAGGCGAGCTCACCGCCGATGCCGCCCAGGTTGGCAGTGTCCAGCAGGTACGCGACCCCGCTCTTGCCGACCTGGAGGACTCGGTCGTCCCCGACGAGCGTCGGAGAGGTCGAGCCGAGGTCGAGGTCTTCGGCGTTGAGGGTCGCCCAACGGCGAGGGGCGAACGTCGAGGTCGGGCGGAGCTCGGGGCCGAGGGCCACCACCGAGTCACCCTCGTCGTAGGCGGTGGTCGAGGACCCGTTCCCGGTGGCAACGAGGACCGAGCCGCCGGGCGCGACCACGGGGCCCGGCGTCGCCCAGATCGCCGCCTCGCGCCGGGCCGGCACCACGAAGGTCAGCTGGCCCCCCGGGGCCTCCACGGGGAAGGAGGCCACCATTCCCCGGTACGTGCCGCAGTCGCCGTAGAGGCCGCCGAAGGGCACGAGGACCGAGCCGCCGGCGAGGGCCAGGGCGCCGCGCTGCTGCTCGGCGAGGGGGTCGACGCCGCCGAGCGCGATCGTCCGGCGCGATACGACGTGCCCGTTGGCGAGCTCGACGCCGACCAGCTGGTGGATGCCCGGTTCGGTGAAGGTGACGGCCCAGAGCATCCCGGTCGCCAGGTCGGCGACCGGTGTCCCCGTGATGCCCGACGGGTCGATGTTGCCGCACGGGAGCGCCGAGCCGGGCATCGGGGTCCCCAGGTGGTCGCGCCACTCGACGGTCCCCGTCCGTGCCGACAGCGCGGTCACGGTGTCGTGCTCGGTGGCGACGACTACGGTGCCGCCGACGACGAGCGGCTCGGCGTAGACCTGGCCGCGGAGGACGGCTCGCCATCTCGGGGCGAGCGTCGTGACGGGAGGCTGGCCGACGGCCACTCCCGAGCGCTGGGCGTTCCCGCCGAACGTCGTCCACTCGTCGCCCGAAGCCGCGGTGCCCGGCACCGATGTCGCCGTAGCGGCCGGGCGGGCACCCGGGGTCGCTCCCCGCGCGGAGCCACGGGTCGTCGGGGACGACGTCCCGGGTCCCGAGGCGCAGCCGGCGGCTACGACGGCCAATGCTGTCACGACGGCGAGCGCCGCGGCACGCCGTCGCTTCGGGCGGCCAGTCGCCGTCAGCACGATCGCACCGCGAAGACGGCCTTCAACAGCGCTCCCCACTGGTAGACGAAGAGGTAGGGGACGTCCGCTCCGGCGAGGCTTGCCGGAGCGAGGTAGACGGTGCCGGCGAAGCACCGGTGGACGAGGATGCCGGCCCGGGTCGCCTGGAACTGCCCGGGCACGACCAGCAGGCGGTGCCAGTGCCGGCGAGCCGCGAGCCGGGCGACGTGCTCGGCCTCGCCGCGCGTGTCGACGGGGGAGGGGACGAAGCACTCGACGGCGACATGGGCGAGCGTCGGGCACGGGATCGTCGGCCTCGCTCCCAGGGAGATGACGACCGTCGACGCGTACCCCTCCCGGGCAAGGTGGAACGCCGTCTGGACGCGCGGGCCGGCGCCGGCCAGGACGACGATGGCGTCGGCATGCTCGGGCCCGCTGACCGACGGCCACACGATGAGACGGGCCGACGCGGCGACGAACGCCACGACGGCGATTGCCAGGGTGACGAGGGCTCGGCGCCGCCACCGATGGCGCCGCCCGCGGCGGTGCGGCGCTCGTCCGCGCGTCGCGCTCCCTGCCTGTCCGTCGACGGCCGCCTGCCGGGCTGAGCCCGGGCCGTGACCGGTGCGGGCGTCACTGGCGCCGCCGCTTGGCGCCTCGCCGGTCACGCGTGGCCGAGCACCGGGTGGGGAACGTAGGGCTCCTCCAGCCGGGCGACGTCGTCGCCGGAGAGCTCGAGGTCGAGCGCGGCGACCGCGTCGGCCAGGTGGCCGGGCTGGGTCGCCCCGATGATGGGGGCGGTGACCCCCGGTCGCTCGAGGAGCCAGGCCAGCGCCACGGTGGCCGGCGCCACGCCGTGCTCGGCGGCCACCTCGGCCGTCCGCGCCACGACCTCGCGGTCGCCGGCCCGCCCGTAGAGCTGGTCGGCGAAGGGGTCGTTGGACGACCGGACCGTGCGGCGCTCCGAGCCGTCGCCGCGCGTACCGGCGAGCAGGCCGCGGGCCAGCGGGCTCCAGGGGATGACCCCCACCCCTTGGTCGACGCAGAGGGGGAGCATCTCGCGCTCCTCCTCGCGGTAGACGAGGTTGTAGTGGGGCTGCATCGAGACGAAGCGCGTCCAGTGGTTCGTGGCGGCAACGTGCTGGGCCTTGGCGAACTGCCAGGCGAACATCGAGCTGGCTCCGATGTAGCGGGCCTTGCCCGCCTTGACCACGTCGTGGAGGGCCTCCATCGTCTCCTCGAGCGGGACCCGCTGGTCGAACCGGTGGACCTGGTAGAGGTCGACGTAGTCCATCCCGAGCCGAGCGAGCGACGCGTCGATGGCAGCCAGGACATGCTTCCGGCTGAGGCCGCCGCCGTTCTCCCCGGGGGTCATGGGGGAGAACACCTTGGTCGCCACGACCGCCTCCTCGCGGGTGAGGAAGGTCCGGACCAGCCGCCCCGTCGCCACCTCACTGGCGCCGTGGGAGTAGGTGTCGGCCGTGTCGAAGAACGTGACGCCTGCTTCCACCGCGGCGCGCACGATCGGCTCGGCGCGGTCCTCGTCGAGGACCCAGGGGCGGTCGCTGCCGTTGCCGTAGCTCATCATGCCGAGGCACAGACGGGACACCCGGAGTCCCGAGCTGCCGAGGTTCGTGAAGCGCATGACCCTCCTTTCGGGGACGTGCCGCCCGTCGGGGGTGCGGCGCGGGCCGCCGCGCCGAGGCGCCACCGCGACCATAGGCCGAAGGCCCCGCTCCGGTCCGGCAGTGCCC
>JAJZJT010000057.1 GCA_021809995.1 Actinomycetes bacterium | reverse complement strand
GGCGTCGCGTCGATCCCCCTCTGCCCCGAGGACCGCGACCGTGGAGCACCCAGCGCGCCACGGACCTTCGAGATCTCCAGCGGCCTCGCTCGCCACCAGCTCATCGGTGCAGGCCGGGTCGTGCAGACCTTCGCCCCTCTGGGGCTGCCTTCAGACGCGTATGACCCGAAGTCCCGGAACCTCGTCGTAGTCGCCGTCCTGCGATGCAACCGCCAGGTCGTTGGCGATCGCGGTCGCCGCGATCCACGAGTCGTTGATCGGCATCCGCT
This sequence comes from Actinomycetes bacterium, assembly GCA_021809995.1. Lineage (GTDB taxonomy): Bacteria > Actinomycetota > Acidimicrobiia > Acidimicrobiales > RAAP-2 > JAJZJT01. Next base: position 12,191 of record JAJZJT010000057.1, on the reverse strand, counting down.
TCCCCGCATCCCGTAGGGCCAGTCGCAGCGCCGCCCAGGCGTGGGCAACGCCCTCGTCGACTGGCAAGGGGTCAAGCGCCGCTACTGCCGACAACGTGTCCAGTCGTCGTGCTCTGGTCGGCCCGTCCTGAGCAGCGAGGACCCCGAGGCGGAGCTCGCCTACGGTGATGACCGACACGGAGACACGCTCAGGGGCCCGAGAGGAGAGCGGCCGATCCTGCTCGACGGCGATGAACAGCGACGTGTCTGCGAGCGCGACCTCGCCATCGACACGCTCGGCGGAGGAGGTCACGGGATCGGAACGTCGTCAGTCGTGTCGGGCAAGAGCTCCGCCAACTCGTGGGCGAGCCGTGGATCCGCCCGCCAGCGGTCGCGGTCTCGGAAGAAGGCATCCCAGGCCATCGACTGCGGCCGGACGGATAGGGGGAGCAGCTCGGCGACGGGGCGCCCGCTCACCGTCACCCTCAGGCGCTCGCCGTGCTCGACCCGACGGAGCACCGCGCTCACGTCATTTCGAAGTTCGCGGGCAGGGACATCGGGCATGACCGCAGTGTAGCACTTCTGCTACACCGCCCTTCGACCATCGCCTCGAGGAGGTCCCGTCGCTCAGCCATGGTCGAACAGCGACACCCCAGCACCACTCGGAAGCCCTGGTCAGGGACGGCATCGCGACCGCTGCTGCGACTCGAGGCCGGGAGCCCGGGCGGCCGTGCGCCGGAGACGTCGGCACCCGTGCACGTCGGTGCTGCGGCACGTCGGTGGGCTCGAACGGGTCCCGCTCGCGTCACGTCCACCGGATGTCTGAGCGCCGCCCGGTGCCGTGGCCGTGGGGTCACCGTGCTCTCGCCGTCCGGCGGGCCCGACGACCCGCCCGCAGGGAAGTCGAAGGCGAAGGCGGTCAGGCTGGCGGCGCAGACCGAAGCCGACGGCGCCGGCAGCGTGCAGGCGGACGTGTACGCGCCGTGTTGCGTGGACGGCGACCACGTCATGACCCCCTGGACCGGGTAGGACCCCCCGCCGCCGGTCTCGCCCGTACCGGTCGGCAGGACGGTCACGCCAGCCGGGGCCGACAAGCGGACCTCGGTCGCACTGATCCGCACGACGGTCACCTTCGGGGAGAGCGGGGCGCCCGGCTTCGAAGGGAACGACGTGTGCAGGGCGCTCAGGGCAGCCGGGAAGAGCGGGCAGGCCTGGCTGAGCGTGCACCCGACGCACGCCGAGGTCTCGCTGGCCACGATCCCCTGCGCGGGAAGCACCTGGTTCGTGGGGATCGTCGTCCCCGGCGGGACCACGTCGAACCCCTCCGAACCGTCGGCACCGACATAGGCCCGGCACGTCCACGTGCGGGGCGCGACGACCCGCAGGATGCCCTGCGTGTCGGCGAAGGCGACGGGCGAGGTCGCCGTCACGAACGCCGCGTTCGACGGCTTCGGGCTCAACATCGACCGCACGTGGGCCCCGTGCGGTTGTCCGTCGCTGCCTTCCGCGCCGAGTGCAGGTGGTCGACCGCACGCGCTGGACGCGGCCAGAGGCACCGACGCTCCCGCGTGCGGCTCCCTGGTGAACCCGGGGCAGCGCGCGGGTCAACGCTGTGGCCACAGGACGCAACGTTCTCCCGCTGGGGACGCCAGCTCATGACCGGCCGGAAGTAGGCGACGACGCCGGAGGCCCCCGACCGGTCCTGCGTGGACCATCGGCGCGCCGACGTGCTGTCCGGTCCGCGACGGCGCGTGCTCGGGCTCGGCTCCGGTGACCGCGTCAAGCGGCTCGTCGAGGCGGGCGACGAGCGCCAGCGGTAGCTCGAGCTCGGCCCGCACCCGTGCGTCCGACCGCAACACGCCCAGACCCGCGTCGTCTCCGGCCTCGTAGCCGGTAGTCCACGTCGGCGCGAGGTGCGGTGGCGGCGGGGCCGCGGCCCCACGCTACCGACGAAGGAGGGCGCGACACCTCCGGCGGCCTCGTCGGAGGCTGCCGGAGGCGGGTGCCCGGTGAGGGCCGGGCCGGGACGCCGCTACGGCGTGGTGTTGGCGACGGTGACGGACACGGGTGCGCTGACCGCCCCGGCCCCGGTGACGTCGATCGCCACGCTGAAGAGCTGGTACGTGCCGTTGGGAATGCTCGTGCTGTCCCATCGAGCCAGCCATCCGTACGGTGTGAGCACGCCATCCGCGATCAGCGTGGGGCCCCCGCTCGCCGATTCGAGCACGAACACGGTTCCGACGTCGTCGTGCATGCCGGTCGACGAGGCGGCGAGGACCACCGAGCCGTGGAGCACCGAGCCACCGGTCGGCAGGAGCACCTGGCTCGCCAGCGGGTGGTTGTCGACGGTGATGAGCACGCCGGCGCTGACGGCCTGCGTACCGGCGGCATCCGTGGCGACCGCCTGGAGCACGTAGGTCCCGTTCGGCACGAGCGTCGAGTCCATGCCGCCGATCCAACCGTCGATGGTGGGAGCGCCCATGCCGACGGTCTGGTCGACGATCGACCCACCGCTCACCTCGAAGCGCACGCTCGTCACCCCAATTGGGCTCGACGCCCCGGCGTCCAGCCAGACGCCGCTCGACACCGTCGCCCCGCCGGCTGGCAGGAGGACGGCCACCGACGGCGGGCCGTCGGCGATCCCCAGCGGGAACGTGTGCGTCGTCGATCCCCCCGCGGCACCTGTCACGGTCACGGGAACCGCGAAGATGCCGTCAGCTGTCGGCGTCCCCGAGATGACGCCCGTCGTGGGATCGAGGACGAGCCCCGCCGGCAACGAGCCCGCCGGCACCGACCACGTATAGGGCGTCCCGCCGCCGGACCCCGTCAGGACGGCGAGGTACGCCGAGCCGACATTGCCGTAGGGCAGCGAGGACGTGGTGATGGCCGGACCGGCAGGAGCCTCCGCACAGTGCAGCACCAGGCGCAGACCGACCGCGGGCGGCGGGACGGTAAGCACCGGCGAGGCGGCGGTGCCGCACCCCAACTTCGTCGCCTCGACCTCGTAGTAGCCGGGCACGGTGTCCCACCCGAACCGGCCCTCGGTGTCCGTCGTCGACGGGTTGGAACGGTTTCCGGGCGACATCACCGGCGAGCCGTCGGGCACGGGGGTGAACGTCCCCGTGGCACTGTCGGAGCTGAGGAGAGTGACGGTTGCGCCGGCAACCGGCGCGTCGCCGGCATTGCCGTCCACGACCGTGCCGCTCGGGTCGATGTAGATGGTGAACGACACCGCACCGTCACCGGTCGCGTCGAGACAGCCGGAAATGGTGAAGATGACCGTGGCAGCGCCGTGGAGCGGATAGAGAGCGGGCAGCGTCCCTGCGAACGTGCCGGGCTGCGCGGCGACTTCGGTGAACGGGACGGGTGGCGTCGTCCCGGTGGCACCGTTGATCGAGTTGACGGCCGTCACCGTCGCCGAGACCGTTCCCCCGGCGCACGCGTGCGTTGTGACCGGGCTCGGCTGCTGCCAGTACACGATCGGGACTTCGGCGTTCCCGATCGTCGTGGTGCCTACGCCCGCCACCACGGTGCCATTAGGCGGTGGCGTCGGCCCGTGCAGCGTGACGTCCTGTGTCGTGTCACCACCGGTCGCGACTGCGAACGACTGCGACGCCGTCTCGTCGAGGACGCCGCCAGAAGGCGGCGAGACGGTGGCCGTGTACGTGCCCGCCGGAACGCCCAGCACCCGGAACGCACCGGTCGTCCCGGTCGTTCCCAGGTAGCAGGAAGTCGCCGGTGTCGGCCCCGTCCCGCACACCGAGACGAACGCACCCCCGACCGGGTTGGGCGGCGTGGCGTCGTCCGTGACGGTCCCCGACACAGAACCGCCGGAGCCACCGGAACGGATGGCGAACACATAACGGCCCGGCGTCGACGAGTTCTGACTCCCCGAAACCAGGGCGTCGGAGCCACCGTTTAGAAAGGCGCCGTCGACGAACGAACCGGCCAGCTCGAGCGAGTTGGTCGTGCCATTCGTGTACCCGACCGCCGCGGACATCCCGCCCTGACAGCTCGCGTCGCCCCCACTGGCCTGCCCGCTGTCCCACACGATGCTGTCGTAATTGAACTCGATGTCGAAGTCTCCAGGAGCGATGTCAGAGCGATCGATGATGATCATCTGGAAGTAATTGAGTCCGCCCGATGGGGTCGCAAAACAGTCGACTCCGGGCCAGTTCACCCCAAAGGCCTGGTGCCCGTCCACCGTCCCTGTCCCGTACGTCACAAGGCTGCTCCCCTGGACGGCCGTGTCAACGTCGGCCCAGAACGGGGCGATGATCGGACTTCCGAACGTCGTGAACGCGCTCGGCGTGTAGGTGCTGAGCGGCTGAGCGAAGGTGACGTTGCCGTTGTTGTTCACGTAAAGGCCGTGGTACGTGGTGCCGAAAAAGTCGATCGGGAAGGGTAGGTCGACCAGCCCGGTCGAGCCGTCGTCGTTGGCGGCCAGCGTGTTGGCGTCAAAACCCGGCAGCATCGGACCCGACGTCGTAGTCGGCGCCCCGCCCGCCGCCGGCGGTCCCGCCAGGACCACCGCGCCAGACGCCAGCACGACGGCGAGCACAGCAGCTGCCCGCACAACGCCCTGAACTGGGCTCCTCTCCCATCGTGGCCGGCTGTGCACGTGGTGTCCGCTCCGGCGCACGTCCGAGCCGTGCACGGCCGCGGCAACAGCGGCAGACGCGTAGCCCGACGCGCGGGCCCGTCTCACCGCCGCCCCGCGGACCCGTCTCGTCGCCCGGGCGGACCCGGTCACGGTCGCCACGGCGACCACGGTGGTCAGTCCCGCGAGGGACAGCAGCACGAGGAGCGCACGTTCCACCACAGGACCTCCCGAGCCGGGCGATGGCGTCACGAGCACCGCCACGCGTCGTCCACCGCTGCATCACAGGCAGTGGCAATCGCCGCCTATCGCTGATTGTGGACGCGGAGTGCCTTCGCAGTCATACCGCACTGACGAGCCGACCTCATCACGTCATTGCCGCTTGCGTACCAGTAATTAGTAAGCACGCTATTTGGTGCTCTTGTTTCGACGGTAACAGATCGTCTTTCCGAATTCAACCAATCGTTGCGTGTCGGTTTTTGAACCTTCGAGACCTCGACACAGAGCGTCTCGCTGAACGCGCAACGTCGAGTACCGATGCGTCTTGTGAGCCTCGAGGCACGAGGTGTGAGCAGGGCGGTGCTGACCTGCAGTAGGAGGCGGACCCGACTGGTCGGCGGCCCGGCGCCTTCAGTCCGGCGCGGGTGCCCGCCAGATCGGCCAGTCGTGCTGCCACTCGGGGATGGCGGGCCGGCCCTGGCGGACGAAGTACTCGCTGAGCGACTGTTGCTGTTCGCGGTGCCAGGCGACCTGGCGCTCGTGGAGGTCCCCAGGGGAACAGGAAGCCAGCTCCTCGCGGGCGGCGGCGATGGCGAGGACGCACCGGACCGCCGCGTACACGTCGCTCGTGGCGTCGTGAGGACCGCCTCGACCCTCGACCCCGTAGTGGGCACAGAGGTCGACGAGCCTGCGACCGCCCCTGCGGTAGCGGTCGACGTGGCGGTCGAGCACGCGCAGGTCGAGCACGGGGCCGGACCAGCCCTGTTCGGGAAGGCCCTCGTCACCGAGGCGACGCAGCGTGGCGTCGACCATGGTGAGGTCGAAGACGACGTTCATCCCGATGAGCGGGATACCGGCGGCGCTGGCCTCGATCAGTGCCGAGGCGATGTCCCGCACGGCCTCCTCGAGCGGCCGGCCCGTCGCCGCCTGCTCGTCGGTGATGCCGTGCACGGCGATCGCACCCGCCGGAATGGTGCGATGCGGGTCAACGAGGCTCTCGTCGACCCGCATCGCACCGCGACGGCGCCAGACGAGGGCGTACTGGACGGGGACGTCGACGAGGGGGTCGGGCCCGGTCGTCTCGAGGTCGAAGCCCACGAGGTCGCCATCGGGCCACGCCGGGTGCGACACCGGCTCGTCCGACCATGCCATGTGCTCCAGCATGGCACGCACGCGCGACACCCCCCAGGAGGCTGGGCACCGTCACGCCGGCGCGCGATACTGCTCTGGTGCGGACGACGCCACTGGTAGGGACGAAAGCGTGGTTCGGGCCGAGGCGGTTCGGCTGGGGGCTCGAGCCAATCTCCGCCGAGGGATGGGCCGCGACCGTCGCCTTCGGGGCCGTCGCGATCTGGACGGCCCAGCGCAAGCTGAAGGGCCCCGTGGCCTGGCTGCTGGGCGGCGCGTACGTCGCCCTCGCGCTGGTCAAGGGCACCGCACCTGGCGGGCCGCGTTCCCGCGTGGCCCTGACCGCCGAGCGCGCGCCAGGCTGAGCCGGCGCCGGCTGGCGCTCGCGACGTTCGAGCTCCTCGACACCGGAGTCGTGCTCGCGCGCGAGGCCATCGAAGTAGCCGCGGCCGGCGGCGTCGCGCTGCCCGTCCACGGCGACGCCCTCGGCGGCATCACCAGGTCCGGGGCTGTCGCGTTCTGCCCCCTCGGCTCCGAGGAGGAGCACTGGCGGGCCTGCTGCGTCGTGGTGCCGCGCACCTTGTCCCCGGCGGCACCGGCGGGCTCGTCTGGCGCATCCGCAACGCCTGACCGCAACCGGTCGTCCGCCCAGCGGGGCCGTGCTCGGCGCACGGCCCGACAGGCGCCGTGCAGGGGCTCGGAAGAGCCTCGGCGCGATCCACCGCAGGGCCAGCGGAGCGCCGGAGCGGAGCTCAGCCCTCCCCGGCGCCGTGCCGGCGGCGCTGGGACCACATCTGCACGCCGCGCTCCATGGCGAGTGCCGCCGGCCACGAGACCGCCGGCGGCCCGAGCTCGGTACGGAACGACGCAACGGCTCGCCTCGCGAGCAGCGGGTCGCCGGCGGCGCGGGTGGCGAGCTCGAGCGCCCGGTCCTCCACGTGGTCGTCGGGCACGGCCTCCCATGCCAGGCCGAGCTCAACGGCGCGCCGTCCCGACACCTCTTCGCCGAAGAGACCGAGGGCCGCAGCGGCCCGGCGCCCGCCCATCCGACCGGCAAGGGTGAAGAACCCGCCGCCAGGGTGGATCCCGATCCGCACGAAGCCGGCGATCAGGCGCGCGTCCTCGGCGACGACCTGCAGGTCGGTGGCGAGCATGAGGTTGAGCCCGGCGCCGACGGCCGCCCCGCGCACGGCGGCGATCGTGGGCACGCCGAGCGTCCCGACGCGGACGAAGGCGTCGTAGACGGCCGAGATCACGTCGTAGGCCTCGTCGCTGGCGGGATCGCCCATCCCGTCCCAGCGGCGCGTGTCGGCACCCGAGCAGAACGTACCGCCCGCCCCGCGTACGACGACCGCCCCGACCGCCGGGTCCGCGTCGACGGCATCGCACGCAGCGACGAGCTGACCGCCCATCTCCGGGGACAGCCCGTTGCGGACCTCGGGCGACGACACGGTGATCACCGCCACCGCGCCCTTTCTCGTCGTGATCACCTCTCCGGCGTCGGGCACGCGCCCCCTCCTCTCCTCGTTGCTCCCGTGGCCCCCCGTTCCCGCTGCGTCCACCGGCACTCCGGCCGGGTCCTCCGCCTGGTGGTCTACCAGGCCGTCGTTCACCACGCCGACCCGAGGAAGCGTTCGAGATCGAGCTCCGACCCGAACGGGCGGGGAATGGCCTGCATGTGTCGGTCGAGGAAGGCCCCGTGGGCAATGGACGCGAGGTCGGACCGGTCCAGGGTGAGCTCGCCCAGGCACGCCGCGGCCGCCGCGGCCGCCGCGGCCGCCGCGGGAGAAAGCGAAGCCGTCGCCGCCAGGCTCCCCTCGGTCCAAGCGCCCCGAAGACCAGCATGCCGCTCGGCGTACACCGGCTCGTCGTAGCGCATGCCGTGGCTGAGGATCGGCACACTGGCGTCCTGGCGGACGACACCGTAGGTGCCGAGCACGCGCCCGACCGCGTGGCAGATGGCCAGTCCGTCGGCCGGCGTCGGAGTCGCTGGTGAGCACGTCCCGGCCTGGCAGCGCGCCGTGGCCGCTTCGTCCCTGGCGAGGCAGGACTCGACGCAGCGGTCGAGCGCGTTGGCGTACGCCGTCGCACGCACCGCGGGGTCGACGCACGCACGACAGGGTCGAGAACGGCCACGCGGAAGGGGTCCTGCGTGTGACCGATCGTCGCGCTCGGGGAGACCGGGGCGGTGCCGGTGCGCCGGGAGCGGGCTCGCACCGCTGTGCCGACGAGCTGGCCTGCCGGACGTGAACCGGCCGGTGCCGCGCGAGCGGCACCGGCCGGTCCTCGGTTCCGGTCGGGCTCGTCCCCCGAGCCCGCCGTCAGGCGGCTACCAGCCGAACGGCCAGAAGAACCCCCCGTTTTGTGTTCCCACCACCGTGAACGGTGTCGACGTCTTCGCTGTGCCCTGCGTCGCCACGATCGGGTTGGCCCCCGCGGTGTCCGACGCCGTCACCGTCACGAAGCCGCCGAGCGCACCGGAGGCGTCGACCGTCGCCGTGCCGGTCGACGCCGGGCGACCGCTCGTGAACGCGAGCTGAGCCGGCGTCGACGGTGCCCATCCCGTGCCGATGACGGCGACCTGGGTGCCCGCCGACCCGCTGGTCGGCACGGTGGCCAACTGGTGGGGCGTCCCGGCCAGGCCGTTGACGAGCGCTGCGTGGAAGGTGAGCGACGAGGCGCCCGGCGCGAGGGGCAGTCCGGCAAGGACGTTGACCAGGCCGGCGACGAGACCGGGGCACGACGGCGTCGCCTGGACGGCCGGGACGGCGAAGTCGTTGGCCACGAGCATGCCCGACTCGACGCCCGTGAGCGACCCGGTGAAGGGCGTCCCCGTCAGGGAGCCGCTGCTCCCCGTCGTCAAGGTCGCCGTGATCGGGCCGATGGTGCAGGCGAAGGGCCCGACCTGCGCCGTCGTCGACAGCGACGACGTCAACGACGCGTCGATGCTGCCACCCGCGCCCAGGGACGCCGTCCCGGTGATGTCGCTGTTCGCCGTGAACGTCGTCGGCAGCCCGAGCTTCAAGAAGCCGAGCGACATCGTCGCCGTCCCCGGCAGGATCCGAACGTTCGCCTGCGGAAGGACGACGTCGAAGGTCCCCCCTGCGCCCGGTGCGAGCGTGCCGGTTGCCACCCCGGTGATCCCGCTCGCCGAGATGTGGCTGCCGATGGTCGCCGTGCCGCCCGTCAACGCCGACGCGGTGGCGATGCCCGGCGTCGCCGCCCCTGCCGCGGGAGCGGCGAGTGCCACCCCGCCGAACGCCACGGCGCACGCCCCCGCCCCGGTGACCAGCGCGAGACCTGTCCTTGTCCATCTCTTCGTCGTTCGCGTCAGCATGACCGCTACGGTGACCGACGAGTAACAAAAGGTCAACCTTGACCTTTCCAGACGAATCCGGTACGAGTGCACCGGCCTCGGCAACTGCGCGCGGAGCGCGGTCAACTGCCTGCGCAACCCGTCCGACGATCACTGACCGCGCTGTCGAGGTGCCGCCTCGCGCGGTCGCGCGGACAGGCACGCTGCCACGATCGCGGCGGCGGCCGCGACGTCCTCGCGGCGCTCGGGTGGCACGTCGGCCGTGCACGGTCCCGTGCGAGCCGAGCCCGTCCAACGGGCGCTCCGCGGAGCAGCACCGTCGGGACGCGGTGCCGACCGCAGCGCATGGGGGGTGGGCGCGCCCCCGGTGGACACCCGAGCACGAGCACCCCCGTCCCGGGAGGGCCGAACGGCACGGGACGCCGCCGTCCGGGCGTGGAACGCTGGGGTCGAGCTCACCGTCGGAGCCGAGCCGGGACCCGAGCCGAGACGACGGGCAGCAAAGCGGACGCACGAGACGAGGAGGCACGATGCCCAGCGCGCACACGCCGCGGATCCCCGAGCCACCGGAACCACCGGAGCCGCCCGAGCCTCTCGAGCTCGAGGACGCGGCCGACGTGGCCCCGCGGGACAGCGAGGTCGACTTCGACGACGACTCGGACGACGACCAGCTTCCGCTGGACGTGGAAGAGGCGCGTGAGGTCGGTGTGCTGCTCGACGACCCCGAGGTCCTCTCGGACGAGTCCTGACGACGCGGGGACGAGGCCGCCCACGGTCTCGGGAGCCCGCTCGACGACAGGAGCTTTCGGGCCGTTCGGCACGTCCCTCGCCGGTGCGAGAGAGCGCACGCTACGTGCGAGAGGACCGGTCTCCGTCGGGAAGTCGGGAAGTCGGGAAGTCGGGAAGGAGCGTGCGATGTCAGGAGCCCACGGAGCGGAGCACGGCACGGCGGCGGGTGGCGGAGCTGAGGTGGAGCGAGCGGGGCGAGCCCTCGACGAGTGGCGGGGGCGCATCGACGAGCTCCGGCTGCAGCTCGACCTGGCGTCGATGGACGTGCGCGACCAGCTGCGCGAACGGCTGGACGTTGCCGAGAACGCCTACCTGGCCGCCAAAGCTGGCCTGGGCGATGCCCGCCGCGACACGGCAGCCGGCCTGCGCGACGCCCGGCTCGGCGTCGAGCAGCTGCTGCACGACCTCGAGCGCGCCTACGAGGCAGCCGAGGCGGCAGTGCAGCGAGCCGCTCGCTGACGTCCAGTCCGCGGCGACGCCGGACCCCGTCCCCCGGTGCTCGGCCGTGCTCCAGAGGCAACATCGACGAGCGGACCAGGTGATGGGCGTACGTCGCAGGCGCACCGACCGGGACTTCCCTCAGTTGCTTGACACTTATACATAAAGTGTCTCAGTATACGAATACCGCTCGATGCGGTTTTCCTGGGCGCGATGCGCCGGACGCCGGTGACGAAGGGGGAGCGACCATGACGGCTGGTGAGCTGGACCTCGGCTACCTCGAACGCCTGGCGAAGGGACAGCTCGACCTCGGATGGCTCCGGGGCCCCACCGGCGAGTGGGGCGTCCGCGCCAAGCCGTCCAAGGTGGGCCTCACGATGCGCGACATCGCGACGGGCACCTACGGAGAGATCCCCGACGTCGCCACCGCCCGCTCGATGGCGCCCCGGGGGTCGGCTTCCGACCCCGACATGCCCGACCTCGGCTACACGATCAACACCAAGGCCGAAGTGTGGTCCGACAACGTGATGGAGCTCTACGAAGAGGCCGTCAGCCGGCAGTGGAGCGCCACCCGCGACATCCCCTGGACGGAGCTGCCCGAGCTCGACCCCGACCTCGAGCACGCCATGTCCCAGCTGTGCACCGTGCTCTCCGAGGTCGAGATGGTGGCGTCGGACTTCCCGGCCAAGTGGCTGTGGCGCATCAACCACCAGTTCGTCGAGGCCAAGATGTTCCTCTGCACCCAGTGCATGGACGAGGCCCGGCACACCGAGGTGTTCCGCAAGCGGGCCCTGGCCAACGGCGGTGGGCTCGGGCAGGCGAAGGCGGTGGTCGAGCGCTTCCTCGCCCTCATCCTCGACGCCCAAAGCTACGACGAGGGGTCGGCGCTCATGCACCTGCTCGGCGAGGGCATCGTCCTCTCGCTCTTCCGGGCCGGCGAGCTCATCGCACCCTCACCCGTTGAGAAGCGGATCTTCCGACTCTGCATGCAGGACGAGGCCCGGCACGTCGCCTACGGCACGATGCACCTCCGCTACCGGCTGAGCCAGGACCCGTCGCTCGCCGAGGACTACCACGGCTACCTCGACCGCGGCGAGGACATCATCTCGATGCTCTTCTCGACCCCCGAGGTCGTGGAGCCGACGGCCATCCTGCTCGCCGGCAGCGTCGAAGCCGCCACCCAGTTGGGCGCGAGCGGCAGCGACGTGGTCCGACGCCAGATCATCGAGGAGTACTTCCAGCGCTGCGAGCATGCCGGGCTCCCCCGCCGTCATCGGACCAAGCTCCCCGCCGTCCTCCTCGAGGGTGCCGACCTCGTCGGCGCCGACGCGACGAAAGGAGCGTGAGGCGCATGACCGCCGCCACCACCCCCGCAACGCTGGCTGAGCTCGCAGCGGGCGGCCCCGACGCCTGGTTCTCCGCGCTCTCGCAGGTCGCCCGGGCCGAGGCCGACCACCTGGCCACGCTGGGCATGGCCGACTTCCGGCTCCTCGTCGAGGTGACCTCCGAAGCGGGCGCAGCCCGGTTCGGCATCGTCCTCGACGGTTACGACGTCACCGTCACCCACCGGCTCGCCCCGGAGGAGGCCTTCGCCTCCGACGCGGTCCTGCGAGGCGACGAGGCGTCGTGGCGCGAGCTGGTCGAGAACATCGTCGCGAACAACGGCGCCGACGTCTCCCACTCGCTCAACGCGCTGAGCATCGCCGGCTGGCCGCTCGAGCT
>JAJZJT010000056.1 GCA_021809995.1 Actinomycetes bacterium | reverse complement strand
TCGTCTGCGCCGTGCACCGTGCACCGTCTGGGGCCGACGACCCCTGGTGCCCCTACGACGAAAAACTCGACTGAACTAGTCGACAATTGTCCCGCAAGCGGGTAGGGTGAGCGCGGCCCGGCCGGCGACGCACCCGGTCGGGGCGTGCAGCCCCGGTGGGCACGCGGTGCCGGCGGCAGGAGCTCCGGTCGGCTGCTGCCGGCGACGGGGCGGGCCGTCCCCGGCGCCCGAGCCGGCGACGGGGCGGGGGCAGAGGCAGACGAGCGAGCGAAGGAGCGACCATGGCAGTCCATCTGGGCGACGTAGCACCCGACTTCACGGCCGAGACGACCGAGGGGACGATCCACTTCCACGAGTACCTCGGGGACAGTTGGGGGATCCTGTTCTCCCATCCGAAGGACTTCACCCCGGTGTGCACGACCGAGCTGGGCGCCTTTTCGAAGGCCAAGGCCGAGTTCGACAAGCGCAACACCAAGTTGATCGGCCTGTCGGTCGACGACGTGGCGTCGCACAAGGCGTGGGCGGGCGACATCGGGGAGACCCAGGGCACGGCCCTCAACTTCCCCCTCATCGGCGACGAGGACCGGAAGGTCGCCGAGCTCTACGACATGGTCCACCCCAACGCCAACGACACCCTGACCGTGCGGTCGGTGTTCATCATCGGCCCCGACAAGAAGGTCAAGCTGACCCTGACGTACCCGGCCTCGACGGGGCGCAGCGTGCCGGAGATCCTCCGGGTCCTCGACTCGCTCCAGCTCACGGCCGAGTACCAGGTCTCGACGCCGGTGAACTGGGAGGAGGGCGGTGACGTCGTCATCTCGCCCGCCATCCCCGACGACGAGGCCAAGGAGCGCTTCCCGAAGGGGTTCACGACCCTCAAGCCGTACCTGCGGATGACGCCGCAGCCCAACCGGTGAGCCCCGCGGTGGCCCGGTCACGGCCGTGGCCGGGCCACCGAGCCGGCGGGTGCGCCCACCGGCGCGCCCCTGCTAGCATGGCGGGGCTGGCGGACGTCACCACCAGCACGTTCACACTTCCGAGGTCCACCCACGTCATGCCCGACAAGCAGGCCACGATCGCCGAGTACCGGCTCCACGACACCGACACGGGCTCGCCCGAGGTCCAGATCGCGATCCTGAGCGAGCGCATCGCCCACCTCACCGAGCACCTGAAGGTGCACAAGGGAGACCACCACACCCGGCGTGGGCTCTTGAAGCTCATCGGGCGCCGGCGCCGGCTCCTCGACTACGTGAGGAACAACGACGTCGAGCGCTACCGAGATCTCATCGGTCGCCTCGGCCTCCGCCGCTAGTCGGCAACGTCCGCCCGGCTCAGCGCCGGGCGGTCGCAATTGCCGCCTCGCTCGCCGCGCATCGGCCGGTGGGGGGGTGGGGCCCGGGTGACACCGGGCCCGAGACGGCACTGGGCGCTTCCGGCTCCGAAACGGGTCCGGAGCGGGCCGGTGCGCCACCGAGAGACCGGGCCTCTCCACGGTCAGTCACCAGTTGCCGATCTCCGGACGGGGCACCGCCGGGAGGTCGACCACTGGGAGCTGGCTCCGGAGGCCCCTGACAACCAAGGAGCGTCATGTCAGACGCCATCTCCGTGTCGGCCCCGATCAGCGGTACCGACCGAACGCTCACCTTCGAGGCGGGCAAGCTCGCCCAGCAGGCCGACGGCGCCGTCGTCGGGCGCATCGGCGACACCGTCCTGCTCGCCACCGCCACCGCCGCCCGCTCCGTGCGCGAGGGGACGGACTTCTTCCCGCTCACCGTCGACATCGAGGAGCGGGCCTACGCGGCCGGGAAGATCCCCGGATCCTTCTTCCGCCGGGAGGGCAAGGCCTCGGACCAGGCCATCCTCACCTGCCGGCTCATCGACCGGCCGCTGCGTCCCTCGTTCCCCAAGGGCTTCCGCAACGAGGTCCACGTGGTCGGGACCATCTTCGGCGCCGACCAGGTCAACCCCCACGACGTGCTGGCCATCAACGCGGCCTCGGCGGCGCTGATGCTGTCGGGCATCCCCTTCGACGGGCCTATCGGCGCCGTGCGGATCGCCTACGGGACCGACGGGCAGTGGATCCCGCACCCGACCTTCGAGGAGGGCGAGGGCTCGACGTTCGAGCTGGTGGTGGCCGGACGCGCCCTCGGCGAGACCGACGACGCCGACGTCGCCATCATGATGGTCGAGGCCGGCGGCACCGAGCACTCCTTCGCCTACTACGAGGACGGTGCCCCCAAGGTCACCGAGGAGGTGCTGGCCGGAGGGCTCGAGGCGGCCAAGACGTGGATCCGCGAGTCGATCGTGCTCCAGCGCCGTCTCGTCGAGGCCTTCGTCGCCACCCGGGGCCCGATCGAGACGATCCCGTTCCAGACGTTCTCCGACTACGGCGACGACGTCTACGAGCGGGTCGCCGCCGTCGGCACCGAGCGGGTCGCGGCAGCCAACGCGCCGACCGCCAAGGCCGAGCGCAACGCCGCCCTCGACGAGGTGACGGCCGCCCTGGTCGGGGAGCTCGCCCCCGAGTTCCCCGAGCGCGAGCGCGAGATCAAGGCCGCCGTGCGCGGCCTCACGAAGAAGCTGGTCCGTCGCCGCATCGTCGAAGAGGGTGTCCGCATCGACGGCCGGACGACAGCGGAGATCCGCCCCCTCTCCGCCGAGGTGGACATCCTCCCGACCGCACACGGCTCGGCGCTCTTCCAGCGAGGCGAGACCCAGGTCCTCAACGTCACCACCCTCGGCATGCCGCGGATGAACCAGCTGCTCGACACCATCACGCCGCTCGACTCCAAGCGCTACCTGCACCACTACAACTTCCCGCCGTACTCGACGGGCGAGACCGGCTTCATGCGCGGCCCCAAGCGTCGCGAGATCGGCCACGGGCTCCTCGCCGAGCGGGCGCTCCTGCCGGTCGTCCCCTCGCAGGACGAGTTCCCCTACACGCTGCGGCTCGTCTCGGACGTCCTGTCGTCGAACGGCTCGACGTCGATGGCCTCGGTGTGCGGATCGACGCTGTCGATGATGGCCGCCGGCGTGCCGCTCAAGGCGCCGGTCGCCGGCATCGCCATGGGGCTCGTCCACGACGACGGCGCGTACGTGACCCTGACGGACATCCTGGGGGCGGAGGACGCCTTCGGCGACATGGACTTCAAGGTGGCCGGGACGGCAGACGCGGTGACTGCCCTGCAGCTCGACACGAAGATCGACGGCCTGCCGGCCGACGTCCTCGCCAAGGCCCTGCTGCAGGCCAAGGAGGCCCGGCTCGCCATCCTCGGGGTCATGGCCGGGGCCATCGCAGAGCCGCGGGCCGAGGTGGCGGCGAGCGCTCCGAAGATCATCTCGTTCGAGATCCCCATGGACAAGATCGGTGAGGTCATCGGGCCCAAGGGCAAGGTGATCAACGCCCTGCAGCTCGAGACGGGGGCCGACATCGCCGTCGACGACGACGGGGCGGTCGGGACCGTCACCATCGGTGCGAAGGACTCGACGGCCGTCGAAGAGGCCCGGCGTCGGATCGCCACGATCCTCGACCCGCCGATGGCCGAGGTGGGCGAGACCTACTCGGGCAAGGTGGTCAACATCACCAAGTTCGGCGCCTTCGTGAACATCCTGCCCGGGCGGGACGGGCTCCTCCACATCTCGAAGATCGGCAGGGGCAAGCGGGTCGAGCGCGTCGAGGACGTCCTCGAGCTCGGCCAACCCGTCGAGGTGCGCGTCGACGACATCGACCCCCAGGGCAAGGTGTCGCTCTCGCTCGCCGGCGACCTCCCCGAGGCAACCGCCGGCGGGGGCGAGGGAGGCGGCTCCGGGGGGCGTACCCCGGCACCTCGCGCCGCCTCGTTCGAGGACGCCTTCGAGGCCGAGCTGGCCGAGGAGCTCGGGGACCTCGGGCCCGCCGCCGCGGCGTTGCCAGAGGATCACGACCGCTCGGGCAACGGCGACCGCCGCCGGAGCCGGCGTCGGCGCTGAACGGGCTCGCACGGCGGCGGTCCTTGCCGTCTCGGTGGGCGTGCCACCGGGACGGCAAGGCTGCGGCACCCCGACCCACCGGCAGCACGCGCCTTCGACCGTGATCCGCACCTCGACGCTCCCCTTCGGCGCCCTCGTGGCGACCGAGTCGATGGCCGACGCCCGCTCGGTCTCCCTCGGCTTCTGGGTCGGCACGGGCTCGCGTGACGAGACGCCCGAGCAGGCCGGGCTCTCCCACGTCCTCGAGCACCTCCTCTTCAAGGGCACGGAGGAGCGCTCGCCGACCGCCATCGCCGAGGCGCTCGACGAGGTCGGGGGCGACTGCAACGCGTACACGACGAAGGAGTACACGGCCTTCTACATCCGCCTGCTCGCGGAGCACCTCGACCTCGGCCTCGACATCCTGTCCGACATCATGTGGCGACCTGCGCTGCGCCCTCGCGACCTCGACGCCGAGCGGTCGGTGATCCTCGACGAGATCCTCATGCACCAGGACGAGCCGGCCGATGCCGCGGTGACGCGGAGCACCGAGCTCCTCTTCCCCGGGCATCCCCTCGGGCGCGAGGTGCTCGGCACGGAGGCGTCGGTGTCGGGCTTCGCCGCCTCCGACGTCCGGGCGTTCTTCGACGACCACTACCGGCCGGGCAACCTCGTCGTGGCGGCGGCCGGGGCGCTCGCCCACGAGCAGGTCGCAGACGGGCTGGCCGCCCGCTACCGGGGCCCCGCCGGCGGCGGAGCCCCGCGACGTGAGCCCCCGGGGCCCGGCACGGAGCCGCTCGGAGTGGTCCGGCGCGCCACCGAGCAGGCCCACCTCGTCGTGGCGACGCGGGCCGTCGACCGCCACGACGACCGCCGCTACGCCCTGTCGGTGGTCGACCACGTGCTCGGTGGCGGGCTCTCCAGCCGCCTCTTCCAGGAGATCCGCGAGCGACGTGGCCTCGCGTACTCGGTGTGGTCCGAGTTCGTCCCCTACGCCGACACGGGGACGCTGACGGTGGGCGTGGCCACCGCGCCCGAGCACGTCCCGACCGTGCTCGGCCTGATCGGCGAAACGCTTGCCGCGGTGGCTGCCGACGGTGTGACCGAGCGCGAGCTGGCCATCGCCAAGGGCAACCTCCGGGCCGAGGCGCTCCTCGCCCACGAGGACCCCGGATCGCGCATGGGGCGCCTGGGGGCGGGGCTCCTGCTGCACGGGGCGGTCCTCACCGTGGACGAGCAGCTCGAGCGGGTCGAGCGGGTCACGCTGGACGACGTGGCGGCCGTGGCCGCCGCCGTGCTGGGCCGGGACCGCACGCTGTCGGTCGTGGGCCCGTTCGACCCCGATCGCTTCGACGCCACCGCCGTCGGCATCGGCTGACCGGCCCATGGGGCCGGCCGAGCCGACCCTGACGGGCCGTCTCCCTCGCGCCGGCGAGCGGGGCGCCGGTAGGGTGTCGGGGTGCGAGTGGGCGTGGTCGGTGCTGCGGGAAGGATGGGCCTCGAGGTGTGCCGGGCCGTGGCCGACGCCGAGGGGCTGCAGCTCGTCGCCGCGGTCGACCCGGCAGCAGCGGGCAAGTCCGTGGCGGAGGTGGCGGGCCGCTCGGGGGACCTGCCCGTGGTCGCCGCCGAGCTCGGTGCGTTGTCGGACGCCGGTTGTGAGGTGGTGGTCGACTTCACCCGAGCCGACGTCTCCCTCCCCGCCCTCCTGTGGTGCGCAGCGCGCGGCATCCATGCCGTGGTGGGGACGACCGGGTTCGAACCCGATGCCGTGGGCGCCCTCCGCACGGCGTTCGCCGGCCCGGACGGTACGCCGCCGGGACCGAACTGCGTCCTCGCGCCGAACTTTGCCATCGGCGCCGTCCTCATGATGCGCTTCGCCGAGCTGGCGGCGCCTCACTTCGATGGCGCCGAGATCGTCGAGCTCCACCACGCAGGCAAGCGCGACGCCCCCTCGGGGACGGCGGTGCGGACCGCCGAGCGGATGGCGGAGGCGCGCCAGGGCGCGGGCACCGGGCCGTTCCCGCCGGACGCCACCGATCAGGAGGTGGTCGCCGGCGCACGTGGCGGAGCCGGGCCGGGTGGCGTGCGGCTTCACGCCGTGCGCCTGCCCGGGCTCGTGGCGCACCAGGAGGTCGTGCTCGGCTCGGCCGGCCAGACGCTCTCGATCCGGCACGACTCCACCGATCGGGCCTCCTTCATGGACGGCGTCGTGCTGGCGGTCCGGCGGGTCGCGGAGCTGCCCGGCCTGACCGTCGGCCTCGACGTCGTGCTCGGGCTGTGAGCGGGGGAGCGGACCGCACCGAGCAGGCCCGGCAGCGCATCCTCGAGGCGACCTACGCATGCGTGGCCCGCTGGGGCCTGGCGAAGACGACGGTCGAGGACGCCGCCCGCGAGGCCGGGCTGTCGCGTGCAACCGTCTACCGGTACTTTCCCGGCGGGCGCGACGAGCTGGTCCGCTCGGTCGTCATGTGGGAGTGCATGCACTTCTTCCTGCGTCTCTACGAGGAGGTCGGTGACGCCGAGCGCCTCGAGGAGGTCCTGGAGCGAGGGATCCGCTTCGCCCACCAGTCGATCGTCGACCACGAGGTCCTCCAGCGGGTCCTCGAGACGGAGCCCGAGCGCCTCCTGCCCACGTTGACCGTCGAGAGCGGTCGGATCGTCGGCGTGACCGCCGACTTCCTCGCCCCCTACCTGCTGCGGCACGGGCTGGCGCCCGGCGTCGATGTCGGCGAGGCCGCGGACTTCCTGGCCCGCATGGTCCTCTCCTACATGTCGGCACCTGGCCGGTGGGACCTCGAGGACCCCGAACAGGTTGCTCGTCTGGTGCGCAGCGAGCTGCTGGCCGGCGTGGTCGTGCGGTCGGGGCGGGAGGGCGGCGACCCGAAGCCGTGACCGAGCTCCGGGCGGCCCGACCGGCGGCGGGAGCGGGCGGCGCGGGTCGTGACGCGAGCGCCGACGGGACGTCGTCAGCGTCAAGCCCTTGACGCTGAGACAAAGTGCGACTTACTGTTTCAGTGATGACAGGCAGGAGGGGGTACGCACGCGTGCTGGTTGACCCCGCGCCAGTGCGCCCCGAGGCCTCGGCGGGTGTGCCGCGTGTCCAGCCGCTCGCCGGCGCACCGTCGGGGTCGTCACGGCGGACCGCACTGGTGGACGCCGCCCTTGTCTGCATCGCCCGCCACGGCACCGTCAAGACCACCGTCGACGACGTGGCCCGGCAGGCCGGCGTGTCGCGGGCGACCGTCTACCGAGTGTTCCCGGGCGGCAAGGAGGAGCTGCTCACCGCCGTGGCCGACACCGAGCGCGCCCGGCTCTTCTCTGCCCTGGGCGCCCGCATGGGCGCGGCCGACGAGCTCTCCGACGTGCTGGTCGTCGGCATCGTCGAGGCGACGAGCCGGATCCGGGGCCACGCCGCGCTCGCCTACCTCGTCGAGCACGAGCCCGACGTGGTCCTCGGCCAGCTGTGCTTCGACGACGCCGAGCGGCTCCTGTCGATGGCAGCGACCTTCGTGGCGCCGTTCCTGGGCCGGTGGATGGACGCGGACGAGGCCGTGCGGGTCGCCGAGTGGGTGGCCCGGATCGTGCTCTCGTACACCATCACGCCGTCGGCCACGGTCGACCTGGCCCGCGAGACCGACGCTCGCCGGCTGGTCGAGACGTTCGTCCTCCCGGGCATCCAGGCGCTCGACGTCGCCGAGCCAGCGACGCCCGGCGACCCGTCCGGCGGCCCTGCTGTGGCGGCGGTCGCCGCGGTGCACGCTGGCACCGACGGCCCGGCCTCGGCCGGCGGCGCGTTCGGCGCGCCGGCTGGCACCCGGGCGCGCACCGAGGGCGCCCACCAGCGCGACATCGGCACGAGGCAGCTTCGACGACCGCGTTCGTTCCACCGAGAAAGGGGGTTGCACCATGGGTGACCAGCTCGACGCACAGGGGGCACAGGGGGCAAGGAGGGCGACCGAGGACATCATCGGTCGCAGCGACATCAACGACTTCGAGGCGATCCTGTCCGTCGTCGGCACGGAGGAGGCCGACGGACGCCACGTCGTCCACTCGGACTACGACTCGATCTTCACCTGGGACTACGAGAAGGGTGCACGACCCAAGCTCAACAAGCTCTACGAGAAGGCCAAGTCGGCCCAGTGGAACGGCGAGACCGACCTTCCCTGGGACACCGACGTCGACCAGGAGAAGCTGGTGATGGAGAGCGCGGCAGCCTCCGGAGGCTTCACCGCCGGCTTCGACCTCACGGGCACGCCGGTGGAGAGGTGGACGGACAAGGAGTGGCTGCGCTTCGGCGTCGAGAGCCAGAACTGGACCCTCTCGCAGTTCATGCACGGCGAGCAGGGGGCGCTGATCTGCACGGCGAAGATCGTCGAGTCCGTCCCCTGGGTCGACGCCAAGTACTACGGCGCTACCCAGGTGATGGACGAGGCGCGCCACGTCGAGGTCTTCGCCAAGTACCTCGACGAGAAGCTCTCGGGCCACTACCCGATCAACGCCCACCTGCGCATGCTGCTCGACGACATCATCGCCGACTCTCGTTGGGACATGACCTACCTCGGCATGCAGATCATGGTGGAGGGCCTGGCGCTCGCCGCCTTCGGCTTCATGCACCAGATGACCGGCGACCCGCTGCTCAAGACCCTGCTGCGCTACGTCATGGCCGACGAGGCGCGCCACGTTGCCTTCGGCGTCCTCAGCCTGCAGGAGTTCTACGCCGGGCTGAGCGCGGCCGAGCTCCGGGAGCGGCAGGAGTTCGCCTTCGAGGCCGCCGTGCGCATGCGCGACCGGTTCCTCCAACAGGAGGTGTGGGATCGCATGGGGGTCGACCCGAAGTCGATCGTCCCCGTCGTGGCCCAGGCTCCCGACCGCGCTGCGTTCCAGGCCCTGCTCTTCTCGAAGATCGTGCCCAACTGCAAGAAGCTGGGCCTTCTCGACGGCGCCGACGGCTGGTTGCGCACGAAGTTCACCGAGCTCGGCGTCATCGAGTTCGAGTCGTGGACGGACACCTCCGAGGAGTACGACGCCTTCGCGTCGGCTCCCCCGAAGGACCGGGTCGCCCCGTAGCAGACGCCGCGCGACCCGCCGTGCCGGGCTCGCCGGTGCTGGTACGCTCGGCAGTCGTGACCACCGCCACCGCAGCAGGCCGCCCGCCGGAGGCGCTGAGGTGAGCGGGGTGGCCGCCCCCTTCGGGGCGGTGGTGACCGCGATGGTGACGCCGTTCGACGACGCCGGCCGGCTCGACCTCGACGCAGCCGCCGGCCTCGCCCGCCATCTCGTCGGCCACGGCAGCGACGGCCTGGTGGTCGCCGGCACGACGGGCGAGGGGCCCACGCTCACCGACGACGAGCGCCTGTCGTTGTTCCGCGCCGTCCGCGAGGCGGTGACGGTGCCGGTCGTAGGCGCCACGGGGACGAACGACACGGCGCACTCGGTGGCCCTCACCCAAGCGGCGGTCGCTACCGGCGTCGATGCCGTGCTGGTCGTGACCCCGTACTACAACCGCCCGTCGCCCGAGGGGATCGCCGCGCACTTCGGGGCGGTGGCCGACGCGACCCGCCTGCCGGTGATGCTCTACGACATCCCCGTGCGGACCGGGCGCCGGATCGGTACAGACCTCCTCTGCGAGCTGGCCCGCACCCACCGGACCATCGTCGCCGTCAAGGACGCGACGGGCGACGTCGTCGGCGCGGCCCGGACGGTCGCCCAGGCGCCGCCCGGCTTCGTCGTCTACTGCGGGGACGACGCGCTCACGCTGCCCTTCCTGTCGGTGGGGGCGGTCGGCATCGTGAGCGTGGCCGCGCACTGGGCAGGCCCCGGCTTTGCCCACCTGGTCGAGGCGTACGGGGCCGGGGACGTGGCGACGGCAGCCGAGGTGAACCGAGGTCTGCTGGCTTCGTGCGCCTTCGAGGCGACGGACCGTTTCCCCAACCCGATGCCGGCCAAGGCGGCCTGTCGGGCCCTCGGGCTGCAGGTCGGGCAGTGCCGTCTGCCTCACCCCCCCGCTCCCGCCGAGCTCGACGCGGCGGCGGCAGCGATGGTCGCCGAGGCCGCCGGCGCCGGCGTCGGCGTGGCCTCCGGGTCGTCCGTTGGCTGAGCGGCGCCGGGGCAGCGGCCAGCCAGCCCCGGTCCGGATCGTCTTCTTGGGCGGGCTCGGCGAGATCGGCCGAAACTGCGCGTGCATCGAGGTCGACGGGCGCATCCTCGTCCTCGACGTCGGCATCATGTTCCCCGACCCGGACATGCCCGGCGTCGACCTCGTGCTCCCCGACTTCGCCTATCTGCGCGAGAACGCGGCGCGGGTCGACGGTGTGGTGCTGACTCACGGGCACGAGGACCACGTCGGCGGTCTCGCCTACCTGGCACGCGACTTCCCGCTGACCGTCTACGGGTCCGAGCTGACCCTCGGCCTCGCCCGGAACCGGGTGTCCGAGGCGGGGCTCGACGACCAGGTCACCTGGGTGCCGGTCGTCGACGGGGAGCGGCGGAGGATCGGGCCGTGCGACGTCGAGTTCATCCCCGTCACCCACTCGGTGCCCCACGCCTTCGCCATCGCCTTCCACACGCCCCAGGGCGTGGTCCTCCACTCGGGTGACTTCAAGCTCGACCTGCACCCGGTCGACGGCCGGCGGACCGACCTCACGAGGATGGGCGCGCTCGGCTCGGACCCCGGGGTGCGCCTGCTGCTGTGCGACTCGACGAACGCCGAGGAGCCGGGGTTCACGCCGTCGGAGACGACCGTCGGCGAGACGTTGCGCAAGGTCTTCCTCGCCCGCCCTGGTCGCCGCTTCGTGGTCACGAGCTTCGCCAGCCACTTGCACCGGATCCAGCAGGTGGCCGACGCCGCCATCGCCGGCGGCCGCAAGGTGGCCACCCTCGGCCGGTCGATGCAGAAGAACGTGGCGCTGGCGCGCGAGCTGGG
The DNA here is from genome assembly GCA_021809995.1 of Actinomycetes bacterium. Classification (GTDB taxonomy): domain Bacteria; phylum Actinomycetota; class Acidimicrobiia; order Acidimicrobiales; family RAAP-2; genus JAJZJT01. The sequence continues at coordinate 1,606 of JAJZJT010000056.1, read as the reverse complement.
CGTCCTCCGCATCCCCGACGAGTCGATGGTCGACATCGGCGAGGTCGACGACCTCCACCCCGGCGAGGTCTGCGTGATCTCGACCGGTTCCCAAGGCGAGCCGATGTCCGCCTTGGCCCGCCTGGCGACCGGGGACAACCGCTTCTTCCGCCTGCGCGCCGACGACGTCGTCGTGATCAGCGCCCACCCCATCCCCGGCAACGAGTGGTCGGTCGGCAAGGTGATCGACGGCCTGCACCGCCTGGGCGTCGAGGTGATCCACTCGGGCGTGGAGGCCGTCCACGTGAGCGGGCACGCACGCCGGGGCGAGCTGGCGACGCTGCACTCAGTGGTCCGGCCCGAGCACGTGGTCCCCGTCCACGGCGAGTACCGGCACCTGGCCAACCACGCCCGACTGGCCGAGTCGATGGGTGTGCCGCCCGAGCGGATCCTCCTGTGCGAGGACGGCGACGCCATCACCCTCGACGAGCGCGGCATCCGCCGAGACGGGACGGTACCGGGCGGTTATCTCTTCGTCGACGGCTCCACGGTCGGCGACGTCGGGCACGGTCTCCTGCGCGACCGGATGGTCCTCGCCGAGGAGGGGGTCGTCATGGTCGTGGCGACCGTCGACCTCCGGGCGGCCGATGTCGTAGGTGTCCCGCAGCTCGTCACTCGGGGCTGGGTGGTCGACCCGGTGACCGAGAAGGTGCTCGAGGAGGCCCGGGCGGCCGTCGCCGACGCGCTCGCCCACGCCCTCGCCGAGGGGAACCAGGACCACGAGTCGTTGTCTCGGGCCGCCCGCAAGGTGCTGGGCCGGACGATCGGCACGCGGACTCGGCGCCGGCCCATGATCGTCCCGGTCATCGTCACGGTTTGAGCCGCCCGGTCAGTGCCACGACACGCCACGTCGGCACCCGGCGGGGCAGGGGCCGGCATCCGAGCCTGCGGCGTGCCCCCCGAAGCTCACTTCGGGCTGGAGCCGAGCACCGGTGTCCCCGTCGCCGACGACAGACCTGACCACGACGGGCTGGTCCACCTCGCGCTCACCCGTGTGCGCCGTCACGCCTCGAAGACGTCGTGGCTCGAGGTTCGCCTGATCGCGTCAAGGCGGACTGCCACCGGGGTGCTACCCCGCCCGGGTGTCCGATGACGCATCGGCCAACCGGTGTCATCGGCCGGTGTAGGGCTCGATGATGAAGGTGACGTCGTAGATCGTCTTGTTCGCTTCCTTCGCAGCCCACGGATACCCCTGGCCCGCCGCCTTCACATGGCTGTCCTCGTCGACGAAGGACGCACGGGTCCCTTTGACGGCGCCCTCGTTGCTGAGGCCAAGGGGTCCGAGCGCAGAGGTGCCGGCCGGATGCCACCCTGGGCCGCCATCCACGTCCGGTACCAGGCGTAGACGGTGGCCACGGGTGCCGGCGTGGCGGCGTGGCGGCCATGGCGTTGAGGGCCGCCGGGCTCGGCCCCGCGAAGAGATCGTGCCGCTGCCTGCTGCCCGCTAACCCCGCCGATCATGGTGGAACCCGGGTCGAGGAGGTGGGCTTCGGGCTGGGCGTCGAGGAACTTCACCGTGGCCGGGCAGGTGGGCATGGCGTTGCGGTCGCGGCCGCAGGGCGCGGAC
>JAJZJT010000055.1 GCA_021809995.1 Actinomycetes bacterium | reverse complement strand
GTGGAGGACGTGCGGCCCCGAGGCCGCTGGAGCGGAGGAGGGCTCCCGTGCCCCGTCGTTCGCGTCGCTCGAACGCGGCAAGGGTCGTGGTGGCCTTGGGCGCGGTGCTCGTCGTTGCCACCACGGCGCTCGGCACCCTGGTCGCCCTGGTCGCCGGCCCGGTCGGCACCGCCGGCTCGCCCGTGGCCGAATCCGGTGCCCCCGCCGTCGCGCGCGCGTGGCTCCCGCTCTTCCGCGACGCCGCGGCGACCTGCCCGGGGCTGCCATGGGAGGTGCTCGCCGCCATCGGTGCCGTCGAGTCCGACGACGGGCGCTCCGACGCGCCCGGGGTGTGGTCGGGCACGAACGCCGCCGGGGCCGAGGGGCCGATGCAGTTCGAACCGGCCACCTTCGCCCGCTACTCGCTGCCTGTCCCTCGCGGGGGTGCCGTGCCGCCCTCCCCTTACGACCCCACCGACGCCGTCACCGCGGCAGCACGCGACCTCTGTGCCAACGGCGCCCGGGGTGGAGCCGACCTCGCCGGCGCCGTGCTCGCCTACGACCACAGCGGGCACTACGTGGCCGAGGTGCTCGCGCTCGCCCGCTCCTACGCCGGCACGGCGCCCGGAACCGGAACCGGAACCGGCACGGCGCCCGGAACCGGCACGGCGCCCGGAACCGGCACGGCGCCGGACGGTCGCGCGTCGGTGGCCGCGGTGTGGGCGCTCGCCCAGGTCGGCACCCCCTACGTGTGGGGCGGTGCGACGCCCGGCGTCGGCTTCGACTGCTCGGGGCTCGTCCAAGCAGCCGAGCGGGCGGCGGGGATCGCGCTCCCCCGGGTCGCCCAGGCGCAGTTCGACGCCGGCCCCCGAGTCCCGCCGGGTGCGCCCTTTGCCCCGGGCGACCTCGTGTTCTTCGGGCTCGGTCCCCACCGCGTCGAGCACGTCGGCCTCGTCGTCGGCCCCGGGGTGATGGTGGACGCCCCCCACGCCGGTGCGGTCGTCCGCATCGACGCCTTCCCGTCCACCATCGGCGCAGCGTGGGGCGACGAGGTCGTCGTCGGCGCCACCCGGCCCTGACCGGTCCTGACCCGAGGCGGTCCGGGTCCGGTCGGGCCCACGGGGATCAGAACAAGGCCCACGGGGATCAGAACAAGATGCCGAAGAGCGTCGGCAGATGGACCTCGAGGGTCCGAACGCCGGGCCCGGGGATCCGGACGACGAGGCGCGGGTCGGTCCGCACCCGGACGACCGTGAGGCGGTGGACCCGGCCACCCGGACCCACCTGGTCGACCGTCGTGAACGGGTTCGTGCTGACGGGAAGGGCGAGCAGCGTCGGCCCGGCGCAGGCTACCCGGAGCGAGAAGTGGAGGCTCTCGAAGGCCATGGGGTGCGGCTGGACGACCGAGCACGGCACGCGGCTCAACGACTCCGACTGGGTGTGATGGGCGCGGAGCGACTGGTAGAGGGGGACGTCCGTGTAGAGCTCGCCCCGCCCGCCCGGGTTCGCCACCCGCGGCAGGTACTCGGCGAAGAGCGGCCCTTCGAACGACGTGGCCGCGGTCGAGCGGGCCGGCGGGGTCAGCGCCTTGATCGGCAGGAACGGCAGGTCACGGAAGAACCCGCTGGCCAGCGGCGCCGGCTCGTGGGCGGTGAGCGGCGAGAGGGCGATCGTCACCGCCAGCCAGGCCACTGCCCCGACCGCCACCACCCGCCCGGCGATGTCCGCCCGCTCGGGCCGGCGGGCCGCCCACAGGCGCACCAGCCAGTCGGCGACCAGGCCGGCGAGGACGAGCGCGATCGGCGTGGCCACCGCCAGCATCCGGTACGGGAACGAGATCACCTTGAAGGGGGCGAGCACGTCGTAGACGGGCAGCGACACCCGGAGCTGCAGGAACAGGTACGCGAGCAGGCCGGCGACCAGCACCGCCACCGTCGGCCGGTCGACGGGCACCGCCGACGAGCCCGTGGACGGCCGGACGCCGTGACGCCCGTTCCGGACCCATCGGACGACCACCACGACCAGCCCCGCGACGAGGAGCCCGGTGACCACCACGTCGAGCTGGACCATCACGGGCGAGCGGTTGGTCCGGGACAGCCAGCGGAACCCCCAGTCGTAGACGTACCAGACCGGGTCGAGGAAGCCGTTCTGCAACGTCGCCCCGAAGCGAGTGACCTTGCTCGCCGGGTCGTACGCGCTCGCCATCTCGAGCTCGGCCACCAGCATGGGCGCCAGCACGGCCGTCGTCGCCGCCACCGCGCCCACGAGGCGCAGGGCGACCGCCCGCAGCCCAGCCAGGCCCCAGGTGACGAGGAAGACCACGCCGGTGACGACGAGCAGGACGAGCGACACGAGCGCGACGGCGTTGTGCGCGTCGACCAGCACCGCCATGACGGGCACCAGCGACCACGACATCCGTCGGCGCTGGACGAGGAGGAGGCACCACCGCAACAGCCAGGGCGTGACCATCAGCGCCGAGAACTCGGCCAGGTCCCCGCGCACCAGCCACTCGTTGAACGCCTCGTTGCCGACGAGGAACGCGAGCGACCCGGCCACCACGATCGCCGGGCGGGCGGTGACGAGGCGCAGCGTGGCTCGTAGGCCGTAGGCGCCGACCACCATGAACAGCGCCAGCGTGACGAGGAGCGTCGCCTTCAGGGCGCCGCCCAGCACCAGGTAGACGACGCCGCCGACCATGAAGAAGGCCTTTTGGTAGTAGAGCAGGACCGGACTTCCCATGCCGTAGGCGTCGCTGCTCGACCACACCGGGAAGAGGTCGCCGTGCCGGAAGTGGGCGGCGTAGATCTCGACGAGGACGACGTCGTTGCCGTACGTCTGGCCCGTCGGCCACCCCGCCCGCCGGGCGGCCAGGGTGAGGCACAGCGCAGCCGTGGCGACGACGGCGGCGAGGAAGCCGACCTCGGCTGCCGCTCGCCGGGCGTCGACGCGCCTTCGTCCCCGTGACTCCGGGGCGTCGACACCGGGCTCGGCGGGCCCGGTGCCCCGCGGGCCGTCGCGCTCCCCGGTCAGCGTCTCGCTCGGTCGGCTCACCGCCCCCCCCTCGGCCCGCACTCCGCTCGTTCCACCCGGCCCGCCGGCCGTCGTCCTCATCACCCGCGGGCAGCCGGGCGCCGAAGCCTAGCGGAGCGCGAGCTGTCCCGGGCGCAGCGGTGCGGGCAGTGCCGTCGTCCCCATCAGGTACCGGTCGGCGGCGGCAGCGGCCGAGCGCCCTTCGGCGATGGCCCACACGATCAGTGACTGGCCCCGCGTCATGTCGCCACAGACGAAGACGCCCTCGACGCTCGTCGCCCACGACGCGTCGGCAGCCACGTTCCCCCGGGCGTCGAGCTCGAGCCCGAGGTCGGCCACGACGCCGGCACGCTCGGGACCGAGGAAGCCGAGGGCCAACAGGACGAGGTCGCAGGGCAGCTCGAAGGACGAGCCCTCCACGGGGACGAACGTCGGCCGGCCGTCGTCACCCACGACCGTTTCGACCTCCTCGCCGGCAAGGGCCCGGACCCGACCCGACCCGTCGTCGAGGAAGGCGACCGTGGTCACCGAGAAGAGGCGCTCGCCGCCCTCCTCGTGGGCGGACGAGGTCCGCAGGATGAGCGGCCAGGTCGGCCACGGGTTGTCGTCGCGACGGGTGGCCGGGGGCTCGGGGAGGATCTCGAGCTGGTGCACCGACGCCGCACCCTGGCGATGGGCCGTCCCCAGGCAGTCCGCCCCGGTGTCGCCACCGCCGATGATCACCACGTGCCTGCCGCGGGCGTCGATGGGCGACGCGTCGAGGACGCCTTCACGGACCAGGTTCGACGGCTTCAGGTACTCCATGGCGGCGTGCACGCCGGCCAGCTGGCGCCCGGGCACGTCGAGGTCGCGGGGCCGGGTGGACCCGCCCGCGAGGACCACGGCGTCGAACTCGGCGACGAGGTCTGCACCCCGAACGACGATGGCGTCGGGGGCCGCTGCTCCCGGCACCTCCGGCGCGCCCACCGAGGTCCGGCAGCGGAACTCGACGCCCTCCTGCTCGAGCTGGCGGAGCCGACGGTCGAGGACCCGCTTCTCCATCTTGAACTCGGGGATCCCGTAGCGGAGCAGGCCGCCAGGCTTCTCGGCACGCTCGAGGACGACGACGGCATGCCCCGCCCGAGCGAGCTGCTGGGCCGCCGCCAGGCCTGCCGGGCCCGACCCGACGACCGCCACGCGCTTGCCCGTCCGAGCCGGCACGGCGATGGGGTCGACCCAGCCCTCCTCCCACGCCCGCTCCACGATCTCGTACTCGATCCGCTCGATGGTCACCGGCTCCGCATTGATGCCGAGCACGCAGGCCGCCTCGCACGGCGCGGGGCACAGCCGCCCCGTGAAGTCGGGAAAGTTGTTCGTGGCATGGAGCCGCTCGAACGCCTCGTGCCAGTCGTCGCGGTAGACGAGGTCGTTCCACTCGGGGATCAGATTGCCGAGCGGGCAGCCGTCGTGACAGAAGGGGATGCCGCAGTCCATGCAGCGGGACGCCTGGGTGCGGGCGGACTCCTCCGGGAAGGGCTCGTAGACCTCGCTCCAGTCGCGCACGCGCACCGGCACCGGGCGCCGCGGGGGCAGGGCCCGGTCGTGCTTGAGGAACCCTCGGATGTCACCCATGTGCGGCCTCCATCACTGCCTCGTCGACGGAGCGGCCCTCGGCCAGCGCCTGCTCGGTCGCCTCGAGCACCCGCCGGTAGTCGCGCGGCATCACCTTCACGAAGCGCGGCACCGAAGCCGTCCAGTCGTCGAGGACGGCTCGCGCCACCACCGAGGCCGTCTCGTCGGCGTGGAGCTCGATCCGGTCGCGTAGCCACACCAGGTCCGTCTCCGTCGGGGGCTCGAGGTCGACCATGTCGCCGTTGACCTGCGTGGCGAAGGACCCCGTCCGGTCGAGCACGAAGGCGATGCCGCCCGACATGCCGGCACCGAAGTTCCGACCTGTGGGGCCCAGCACGACGACCCGTCCCCCGGTCATGTACTCGCAGGCGTGGTCGCCCACGCCCTCGACGACCGCCACCGCTCCCGAGTTGCGGACGCAGAACCGCTCGCCGACCTGGCCCCGGATGAACACGTCGCCGGCGGTGGCCCCGTAGAGGATGACGTTGCCGGCGATGATGTTCTCCTCGGCGGCGAAGGGGGCGTCCTCGTGGGGACGCACGACGATGCGCCCGCCCGAGAGCCCCTTTCCCAGGTAGTCGTTGGCATCCCCGATGAGGCGCAGCGTCACCCCCCGGGGCACGAACGCGCCGAAGCTCTGGCCGGCCGACCCGGAGAGCACGAGCTCGATCGCGCCGTCTGGCAGGCCGGCCCCGCCGTGGTGCCGGGTGATCTCGTGCCCGAGGAGCGTGCCGACCGTCCGGTCCACGTTCGTCACTGCCAGCTCGACACGGACGTGCTCGCCATGCTCGATGGCCGGGCGGCAGGCCTCGAGGAACTGGTGGTCGAGCGCCCGCTCGAGCCCGTGGTCCTGCGTCGTCACGCAGCGGCGCGCCGCCCCGTCCGGCACGTCGACGTCGGCCAGGACGGCGGAGAGGTCGAGGCCCTCGGCCTTCCAGTGGTCCACCGCCCGCGTCGAGTCGAGCAGGTCGACCCGCCCGATCGCCTCGTCGAGCGAGCGCAGTCCGAGGGAGGCGAGGTGCTCACGCACTTCCTCGGCGATGTACTCGAAGAACGTCTCTACGAACTCGGGCTTGCCCGAGAACCGCTCGCGCAGCTTGGGGTTCTGCGTGGCGATCCCGACCGGGCACGTGTCGAGGTGGCAGACGCGCATCATGACGCACCCCGAGACGACGAGCGGCGCCGTGGCGAACCCGTACTCCTCGGCCCCGAGGAGCGCGGCGACGACGACGTCGCGCCCGGTCTTCATCTGCCCGTCCACCTGCACGACGATCCGGTCACGCAGGTCGTTGGCGAGCAGGGTCTGCTGCGTCTCGGCGAGGCCGAGCTCCCATGGGATCCCGGCATGCTTGAGGGAGGTGAGGGGTGCGGCGCCCGTTCCACCGTCGTGGCCCGAGATGAGCACGACGTCCGAGTGGGCCTTGGCCACGCCGGCCGCGACCGTGCCCACGCCGACCTCGGCGACCAGCTTCACGTGGACGCGGGCCGCCGGGTTGGCCGACTTCAGGTCGTGGATGAGCTGGGCGATGTCCTCGATCGAGTAGATGTCGTGGTGGGGCGGCGGCGAGATGAGCCCGACACCTGGCGTCGAGAAGCGCGTCTTCGCGATCCACGGGTAGACCTTGTGCCCGGGGAGCTGCCCGCCCTCGCCGGGCTTGGCCCCCTGGGCCACCTTGATCTGGATGTCGTCGGCATTGGCGAGGAACTCGGCCGTCACCCCGAAGCGCCCCGAGGCGACCTGCTTGACGGCGCTGCGCCGGAGGTCTCCGTTGGCGTCGGGGACGAAGCGCTCCGGGTCCTCGCCGCCCTCACCCGTGTTCGAACGCGCGCCGAGCCGGTTCATGGCGATCGCGAGAGTTTCGTGGGCCTCTGCCGAGATCGACCCGTAGGACATGGCACCGGTCGAGAACCGGGCGATGATCGACGAAGCGGGCTCGACCTCCTCCAACGGCACGGGCGGACGGTCCTCCGTCCGCAGCCGGAGCAGGCCCCGGATGGTGGCGAGCGCCTCGCTCTGGTCGTCGACGAGCGAGGTGTACTGCTTGAAGACCTCGTAGCGCTTGGACCGGGTGGCGTGCTGGAGCTTGAAGACCGTCTTCGGATTGAAGAGGTGGACCTCGCCCTCCCGCCGCCACTGGTACTCGCCCCCGACCTCCCGCTCGCGGTGGGCCAGCTCGGCCGGACGGTCCACATGGGCCAACCGGTGGCGCGCCGCGACCTCGGCCGCCAGGCCCTCGAGGTCCACCCCGCCGATGCGCGAGACGGTGCCGGTGAAGTACTCGTCGACGACCTCGCTCGCCAAGCCGACGGCCTCGAACACCTGGGCGCCGGTGTAGGAGGCCACCGTCGAGATCCCCATCTTCGACATGACCTTCAAGATGCCCTTCGAGGCCGCCTTGATGTAGTTGCGCCGGGCCTGGCGGGGCGTGACGCCCGTGAGCAGCCCCGACGCGATCAAGTCGTCGATCGTCTCGAAGGCGAGGTACGGGTTGATGGCCGCCGCGCCGTACCCCTTGAGCAGCGCCATGTGGTGGACCTCGCGGGCGTCGCCCGACTCGACGACCAGGCCCACCCTGGTGCGGGCACGCGTCCGCACGAGGTGGTGATGGACGGCCGAGACGAGGAGCAGCGACGGAATAGGCGCCAGCGCGGCCGTCGAGTTCCGGTCGGAGAGGACGATGATCGACGCCCCGTCCTCGATGGCGTCACCGACACGGCGCCGGACGTCCTCGATGGCGGCGGCCAGCCCCGCCCCCCCGGCAGCCACCTCGAAGAGCCCGTCGATGGCGAAGGCCCGGAACCCCGGGGTCCGCCCGTCCTCGTTCACGTAGACGAGCTTGGCCAGGTCGTCGTTGTCGATCACCGGCATGGGCAGGATGATCTGGCGACAGGAGCCGGCCGTGGGCTCGAGGAGGTTTCCCTCGGGACCGAGCGTGGAGGCGAGCGACGTCACCAGCTCTTCGCGGATGGCGTCCAGAGCGGGGTTCGTGACCTGGGCGAAGAGCTGGGTGAAGTAGTCGTAGAGCAGGCGGGGGCGCTCGGAGAGGACGGCGAGGGCCGTGTCCGAGCCCATCGACCCGATGGGCTCGGCGCCCGTGAGCGCCATCGGCCCGAGGATGAGCCGCATCTCCTCGTTCGTGTAGCCGAAGAGACGCTGGCGACCGACCACCGACGCGTGCTGTGGGGTCAGCATGGTCCGTGGCGGGAGCTCGGACAGCTCGACCTGGCCGTCGCTGAGCCACTCGCCGTAGGGGTGCTCGGCGGCGAGGCGCGCCTTGATCTCGTCGTCGTCGACGATCCGGCCGGCCTCGGTGTCGACGAGGAACATCCGCCCCGGCTGGAGGCGCCCCTTCTGGACGACCGACGAGGGCGGGACGTCGAGGACGCCGACCTCGCTGGCCAGCACGACGAAGCCGTCGTCGGTCACCCAGAAACGGGCGGGCCGCAGGCCGTTGCGGTCGAGGACGGCGCCGATGACGGTGCCGTCGGTGAAGGCGACGGCGGCCGGGCCGTCCCACGCCTCCATCAGTGCGGCGTGGAACCGGTAGAAGTCGCGGCGCGCCGGGTCCATGGTCGCGTGGTTCTCCCACGCCTCGGGGATCATCATGAGCACGGCATGCGGCAGGCTCCGACCGCCCAGATGGAGCAGTTCGAGCACCTCGTCGAACGAGGCCGAGTCGCTCGCCCCGGGCGTGACGACGGGGAACACGCGCTCGAGGCCCGGCACGAGGTCCGAGGCGCAGAGCGCCTCACGCGCTCGCATCCAGTTGCGGTTCCCCGCCAACGTGTTGATCTCACCGTTGTGGGCGAGGTACCGGTACGGATGGGCGAGCGCCCACGACGGGAACGTGTTGGTCGAGAACCGCGAGTGGACGAGAGCCAGGCCGCTCGTCAGCCGTTCGTCGGACAGGTCGGGGTAGAACGATGCCAGCTGGTGCGAGGTCAGCATCCCCTTGTAGGTGATCGTGCGAGCCGACAGCGACGCCACGTAGCACTCGTCGACCTCGCGCTCGGCCCGCTTGCGCACCACGAAGGCGAGACGGTCGACGGCGATGGCCGGGTCCTCACCGGGCCGACGGGGCAGCTGGGTGGTGGCGAGCGGGGCGACGAAGAGCTGGTGCATCGAGGGCATGTCCCCGCGCGCCACCGAGCCCAGGCTCCGGTCGTCGACCGGCACGCTCCGCCAGCCGAGGACGGTCATGCCCTCCTCCGCTGCCAAGGACTCGACGGCGTTGCGGGCCTTGTCGGCCTCGACGGCGTCGCGGGAGAGGAAGGCGATGCCGGTGGCGTACCCGCCGGCCGGCGGCAGCTCGAAGTCGACGACGTCACGGTAGAAGGCGTCCGGCACCTGCACGAGGATCCCCGCGCCGTCGCCGCTGTCCTCCTCGCTTCCTGTCGCCCCCCGGTGGGCCAGGTGCTCGAGCGCGCGTACGGCCCGTTCGACGAGCTCGTGGGAGCGACGGCCCTTGAGGTCCGCGACGAGGGCGATGCCGCAGGCGTCGTGCTCGAAGCCGGGCACGTAGAGCCCCCCGGCCGGGGGACGGGTCGGTCGTGGCGTACGGGTCGAGGCGGTCGTCACTCGGGTCGCTCCATCGAAGTGCTCGGTGGGTGGTTCCGCCCGGGACGACGTTGGCCCATCTGCGGCGGCTCCAACTCTACACGGGCCGCCGACCCTCCCCGAACGGCCAGGTCGCCGTCGCTTCGACCCCACCCGCTCGCCGGCACCCCCCTGCTCTGACCGGCCCACGGGCCCACCCGGCCGCCCTACGATGAAGACGATGCCCGTTCACCCAGTCCCCAGCACCGCCGACGTGGTCGTGGTCGGGGGCGGCGTGGTCGGCCTGTCCGCTGCGTGGCGGCTCGGGGCCGCGGGGGCCTCCGTCGTCGTCGTCGACCCCGCGCCCGGTCACGGGGCGGGCTGGGCTGCCGCCGGCATGCTCGCGCCCGTCGGCGAGGCCCACTTCGGCGAGGAGCCGCTCGTCCGCCTGGCCCTGGCGGGCGCGGCGCGCTGGCCGTCCTTCGCCGCCGAGCTCGCCGACGAGACGGGGCTGCCCACCGGCTTCCTCGCCACCGGCTCGCTGCTCGTCGGCGCCGACCCCTCCGACCGGGCGGCCATCGAGGACGTTCTCGCCTTCCAGCGCTCGCTCGGCCTCGACGCCGAGCGCCTGACCGCTGTCGAGGCGCGCACCGTCGAGCCGCTCCTCGCCCCCACCGTCGCCGGCGGAGCCCGCTTCCCCGGTGACCACCAAGTCGACAATCGCCTGGTGCTCGCCGCCCTGCAGGCTGCCTGCGACGCTCGTGGCGCCACCTTCGTCGCGGCGCGGGCGACCGGCGTCTCCGTGGACGCGGGGCGGGTCACCGGGGTGGCGCTCGAGGGCGGGTCGTCCCAGCCCGCCGCCGCCGTCGTGGTCGCCGCCGGGTCGTGGTCGGGCGGGCTTGCCGGCCTGTCCGACGAGGTCCGGCCACCGGTGCGCCCGGTGCACGGGGTGACCCTCCGGCTCCGGCCAGGCAACGGCACGCCGTGGCTCGGCCAGGTCGTGCGCGGCCTCGTCCACGGTCGCCCCTGCTACATCGTGCCCCGAGCCGACGGCTCGCTCGTCGTCGGGGCGAGCGCCGAGGAGCGGGGGTTCTCGGACGCCGTGCCCGCCCGCGCCGTCCACGACCTCCTGGCGGACGCCCGGGCCCTCCTGCCCGTCGTGGACGAGTACGAGCTGACCGAGGCCAGCTCCGGGCTCCGCCCCGGCACGCCCGACAACGCCCCGGTCCTGGGCCCCGCCGGACCGGACGGGCTCGTCCTGGCCACGGGCCACTACCGCAACGGCTTCCTCCTCGCGCCCCTCACCGCCGACGCCGTGGCCGCGTGGGTGACCGGCACGCCGGTCCCCGAAGTGGCTCGCGCCTTCGGCGTGGGTCGCTTCGCCGCTGGCACCGTGCCGGCCGCGTCGTGAGCCCGTCGCGGGACGCGCTCTCGCCCGGCGCCGAGGTTCTCGCCCCCGGCCCGATCGTCAACGGCACGACGTGGGACGGCGGCCCCGAGGCCACCGTCGCCGATGCCGTGGCCGCCCGGTGCGCCTCCCCACGGGGCGTCGCCGTCGCCGTGAACGGCACGGTCGTGCCGCGCAGCCAGTGGGCCGCCACGGCGCTCGCTCCGGGCGACCGCGTCGAGATCGTCACGGCCGCGGCCGGCGGGTGACGGTGGCCGAGACCGTGGCCACGCGGCAGCGCCAGGCCACTACCGTAGACGGCGTGGACGCGGACGATCCCCTGGTCATCGCCGGTAAGACGTTTAGCTCCCGGCTCCTCGTCGGGACCGGGGGCATGTCGAGCCCGGGCTCGCTCGCCGCTGCGCTCGCTGCAGCCCGCCCGGCGCTCGCCACGGTCGCCGTACGCCGCGTGGACCCGACCACCCGCCACTCCCTCGTCGACCTCCTGGCCGGGGCGGGCGTGCCCGTCCTGCCCAACACGGCCGGGTGCTTCACCGCGGCCGACGCCGTCCTCACCGCCGAGCTGGCGCGTGAGGCGTTCGAGACCGACTGGGTCAAGCTGGAGGTGATCGCCGACGACCGCACCCTCCTGCCCGACGCGTCCGAGCTGCTCACCGCCACCGAGACGCTCACCGAGCGCGGCTTCACGGTGCTCGCGTACACGAACGACGACCCGGTCGTGGCACGCCACCTCGAGCTTGCGGGCGCGGCGGCCGTGATGCCGCTCGGCGCCCCGATCGGGACGGGGCTCGGCATCCTCAACCCCCACAACCTCTCGCTCATCGTCGAGGCTGCCGGCGTGCCCGTCGTCCTCGACGCCGGCGTCGGCACCGCGTCCGACGCCTGCCAGGCCATGGAACTGGGCTGCGACGCCGTGCTCGTCGCCTCGGCCATCACCCGGGCCCACCACCCAGACCTCATGGCCGCCGCCATGGCCGCCGCCGTGCGCGCCGGCCGCACCGCCCGGCGGGCTGGCCGGATCCCCCGACGCTCGCATGCCATGGCCTCGTCCCCGTTCGCCGGCCTGGTCGACCCGCTCCCCTCGTGACCGCAGCGGCCCGGCCGAGCGGGCCCGCCGTCGCCCTCACGGTGGCGGGGTCGGACTCGGGCGCCGGCGCCGGGCTGCAGGCGGACCTCAAGACCATGAGCGCCCTCGGCGTCCTGGCGACGACGGCCGTGACGGCCGTGACGGCGCAGGACACCGTGGCCGTGCACGCCGTCCACCCCATCCCGCCAGAGGTGGTGGCCGCCCAGCTCGACGCCGTGCTCGGGGACCTGCCGGTGGCAGCGGTCAAGACGGGCATGCTCGCCTCTGGCTCCACCGTCGAGACGGTCGCCCGCTACGCCGCCGCCGGTCGACTGCCCCGGCTCGTGGTCGACCCGGTCCTCGTCGCCTCCACGGGCCGGACGCTCCTCGACGCCGCGGGCGTCGAGGCCACCCGACGTGCCCTGCTTCCCCACGCTCTCGTCGCCACCCCGAACCTCGTCGAGGCGGCAGTCCTGTGCGACGTCGACCCCGCGGCGCCGACCGGGGTCGACGACCTGGTCGACCTGGCGCGCCTGCTCCTCGGGCTCGGCCCCCGTTGGGTGCTCGTCACCGGCGGTCACCTGCCGGGCGTCGACCCCGGCGCCGGAGCCGACCGCCGAGCCGGTCGGCCAGTGGACGACCCGCCCTCGCGCGTGCCCGATGTGCTCTGCGACGCCACCGGTGCCAGGGTCCTCGACGGGCCGAGGGTCGCGACGTCGAACACCCACGGGACGGGGTGCTCGTTGTCGGCGGCGCTCTGCGCGGGCCTGGCCGTCGGCCTCTCCGTGCCCGACGCGACCGAGCGAGCCAAGCGGTACGTCGCCCGGGCGCTGGCCGGGGCGGCCTACTGGCGGCTCGGCCGGGGCCGTACCCCGCTCGACCACGCCGGC